>CAZEQN010000175.1:0-5638 GCA_964514335.1 uncultured Anaerolineaceae bacterium | reverse complement strand
ACGGCAGTATCCCCACCGCTGGTTGGTCAGGGCGTGATTGATTCTACCGGCACGGCGGCGGGCTGGCGAGGGGAGCGGCTTGAATGTAAAGGGAGTGGGGCGGGCGGAATAGGTCTGGGGAGGCGGAGGGTGAAAAGCACGCCCACAAGGGGCTAGGCTACGGGGAGAATAGAGTGGGGCGGGCGGAATAGGCCGGGCAGGGCCGGCGGGCTGGCGAGGGGAGGGGCGGGAATGTAAAGGGAGTGGGTTCAGCTTTTCAGCGGGAGGCGGGGCAAGAAGCGGCCGGTGCGGGCGCGGTAGGCGCGGTAGGCATCGCCAAAGCGGGCTTCCAGTTGTTCTTCTTCAATGCGGGTGCGCAGAAACAGGGCGACCAGCGCCGTTAGCCCGGCGGCCAGCATCAGCAGGCTTTGCGCGGCGATGCTCACGCCGATGAAGAAGGTCGAGCCAAAAGTGTACAGTGGGTGGCGAATCCAGCGGTAGGGGCCGTGGGTGACCAGCGTGTGCTCGGCGCGTACCACCACGGTGGGGGTGATGTTATCGCCCAGGCTGCGCAGCATCCAGAGCAGCAGCGGTACCATCAGGGCCGCCAGCGCCAGGCCGGCCAGGCGCAGCGGCAGCGGGAGGGCGATGCTGGCCCAGGCGATGAGCGGCGGGTAAATGAGCCAGGCGAGCAGTGAAAGATAAAACACCAGCGCCGACCCGACCCGCAGGTTGTAGATAAAGCGGCCTTCGCCCGCAAAGCTGATGTCATCGCCGCCGGTGCGGTCGGCTTTGCGGCGGGTGCGGCCCGAGGTGGTGAAGGTGATGACCAGCATCAGCAGGGTAGCCAGACGGAAGAATGTATCCCAGTTCATTGTCACTCCTAGTGCATAAATAAAAATTTAGGTTAGGCTAAATTATATGCAACCTAAGGACTTTGTCAAGAGGGTTGCGGCTTATGCGTTTAGCGGGGGGAGAGTAAATTGCTCAACGAGGAAGGGAAGCGGAAATACAGTTCCCCAGAAGTAGAGCTGGGTCAATATAGAAGTCAAGGGGAATTGAGACTAATCAAAAATGTCGCTAATAATCCTAAATACTGTGTCATTGTCGTCAAAGAAAACACTGATTAAATATACTCTATCGCCCCGAATATCATAGTCGCAAAGATAGTATGATGAGCCATCATATAGTTTTTGGGGGGATTCACAAGAAATCTTATAATCACCCAGCAATCTCTCAACCTCGTCAAAGTTTGTTGCATCAGACAATAATTCTCTTCGAATGTGTTGATAAAAATCAGGTCCATATACTATTGCGCCTGGTTTGCAAATAGGATCATCGATCGGGATGTCCATTTTATTGCAAAGATCAATAATTACACTATCTGATAGCGGGGAGGTGTGCTCTCTCCAAGTGGTGTATTCTAAAAAAACCGAAAACAACATAGCTGAAGTAGTAACAACTGCTAATAGGCAAGCTATTACCATTAGAATGGCTGCTATTGCAGCCAGTACAATAATTAACGACTTCCAGTGAAGATGCTTTCTCATGCGTGCCTTTCAATGGGCTACAAAAAATTCATAGAACAGGAATGCCCATGCCTACCACATCGATTTGAATCTAGTTCGGTGTAAATATCTTCAATCTTGGATTGAAGATGCGGGCTTGCCCCGCGTTTCCCTGAATTTGTGAACCTTGTCTATAATCGCCCGCTTTCATAGCCTCATTATAGCCAGCCGCGCCCAATTCCTAATCACCTAAGTTGCTTGACTCAGAGAGGAATCTTCCGAATTGGTCGTCGATGAATTGAAGTATCGCGACGTATTGCTGTTCGCTCAGGCTATTGGGGCCTATTGTGCTGGCAAAATACGTTGTAAATTCCTGGTATCTTGCATCGAAAGTACATCTGGTTTCTGCTTGTCTGATACCACACTCGACAATAAACTCATCTGAATATCTAGGAGCGAAAGGCAGTATTATTGGCAGTTCGGAGTCACTAGCCTGAATACTCCATTTCATATCGCCTGCTTCATTCTCGTACCATTCTGCCGCCTGTTCAACTGTGGCAAAACGGAAAACAGAATAAATTGACAATCCGTAATCCAAATATGTGGCAGATATTCCCTCTTGGACGGGTAGCCAAATCTCTGTATCCGTTAGCGGATTGGATTCAATTCCGTCTGGATAATACGCAGATGGAATGGAGAAATCGTATACATCAAAATCTCTCCTTGGGGCACACTCCCACCAAATGCAACGATTTATGGTTGCTTGGATACAGGTTGCAAACAATGTCAAGGAGGCCGCGATGAAACCTAAAAGGGTTAGCCTTCTGCGTCTACCGGTTTTTGACAAGGGTGTTGTTTGCATAAGAATTTCTGTTTAAGCGCCGGGAATTTCCGCCTCTAGCATTATCGTGCCCGGCTATACAACCGCCCATAATCAGCAATCTAAAATTCATTCAGCCAGCGGCGGGCGGTGACCTGCACCCAGGCCGGGGCCTCCGAGTCGGCGGCCACCAAGGCCTCTAACATCAGGCGCGCGGTGCGGGTATCCCCGGTGGCGTGCAGAACTTCCGCCTGAGCCAGTTGCACGGCCGGGTTATCCGGCTCCAGCGCTAATGCCGCCTGCACCCGGGTGACCGCGGTGTCCGGGTTTTCCAGCACATAGAGGGCGTAGCGCGCCCGGGCTATTTCCAGCACGGCCTGCGAGAACGGCGCGGTCAGGGTCAGGTCTTCATCGGTGGCGAGGCTGACAAAAGCCGGGTCGGCCCCGGCAAAGAACAGGGCCTGGTGGACTTTATCGGCCAGGCCGGGGGTGAACGGGTCGGCGCCGTAGGTCAGGGCGCGGCTGTACAAGTCCACGGCCTGGGGCCAGACCTCGCGGCTCAAGAACATATCGCCGGCCAGCAGGCTGAACTCGGGGTCTTCGCCCGCCAGCGTTACGCCCTGCTCAAAGGCGCGCTGGGCGGGCAGGCGCTGGCCGCTATCCAGCAGGGCGGCGGCGAGGTCAAGCTGGGCGTAGGGGTCTTCGGGGTTGGCGGCTACGGCGGCCTGCGCCGCGGTCAATGGGTCTATCGGCGCGGTCGGGCTGGGGAACTCGACGGCCACTTCGGTTTCCAGTTCGGCGACAAATCCAGCCGCAGCGGTGGCCTGCACATCCGGCAGGCGTTCATTCTGGCGGTTGCCGCGCCCCAGCAGGTTGCACAGGCACAAGAGCGGGATGAGCAGCAGCGCCCACAACCAGCGGCTGCGCTTCTTAGCCGGGGCAGGCGCGGCCGGGCCGGGCGGCGGGGTGAGGGCGGGCGGGGCGGGCGGGGGTGTTTGCGCCCCGGCCATGGCGCTCTCGCTCAAGGGCTCGCCGAGTAAATCCGGCAGGGCTTCACCGGCGGCGGCCCGGCGGAAGGCGGCCACCATCTCGTCCACGGTGGCAAAGCGGTCGCCGCGTTCCTTGGCCAGCGCTTTCAGCAGCACGCGTTCCACACCTTCGGGCACATTGGGGTTGACCGAGCGCGGCAGCGGCAGCGGCTTGTAGATGTGGTCATGCACGATGGAAAAGGGCGTGTCGGCGATGAAGGGCACCTGCCCGACCACCAGTTCGTAAATCAGCACGCCAAAGGAGTAGATGTCGGTGCCGGCATCCAGCTCTTTCTTGCCGACGGCCTGCTCGGGGGAGATGTACTGGGGCGTGCCGACCATCATGTCTGACGAGAGGGTCGACTCACCGGAGGCGGCGATGCGCGCCAGCCCGAAATCGGCCAGATAAATTGTGCCATCCTCGGCGAGGATGATGTTGGAGGGCTTGATGTCGCGGTGCAGGATGCCGCGCCCGTGTGCAAACGCCAGGGCGGCCCCGACTGTCTCGATGATTTTCAGGCCCTCGGCGGCTTTCAGCGGCCCCTGGCTTAAACGCGCCTTGAGGGTCGGCCCCTCCACATATTTCATCACCAGGTAGGGGGTATCGTCCTGATGGGCAAAGTCATAGACCGGGATGATGTTGGGATGGTCGAGCTTGGCGACGACCTTCGCCTCGCGCTGGAAGCGCGCCAGGAAGTTGGGGTCTTCCATGAAAGCCGGGTGCAGTACTTTGAGGGCGACATAGCGGTCAAGGTTGGCGTGGTAGGCCTTAAAGACCGTGGCCATCCCGCCGCGCCCGAGTTGCTCCATGATTGTGTACGGCCCGACCTGCTCACCTTCGCGAAACATCATGACTGCTCCTTCAATTCGTTGGGGGAATTATAGCGCGGGGAGGCGGGGAGGCGGGTAAACAGGGAGACAGGTACACAGGGAGACAAGTATCAAGTAGACAAGTATCAAGTAAACAAGTAAACAAGTAGACAGGTAGACAGGGAGATGAGGAGACAGATACACAGATACACAGGGAGAGAGGTGCACACATCCCTGCTGTCCACCAGTTACCCATTACCAGTTACCATTTACTACTCTCCACTTTCTGCTCACTATTCTCTTCCATCCTTCACCCGCGCTATAATCCCTCCGAAGCTCATGAAACAAGTTCTGCAAAACCTCAAGGACGGCCAGACGCTGGTGGCCGAAGTGCCCGCCCCGACCGCCAAACCCGGCCAGGTATTAATACGCACGGCGACCTCGCTGGTTTCAGCGGGCACCGAGCGCATGCTGGTTGAGTTTGCGGGCAAGTCGCTGCTGGGCAAAGCCCAGGCGCGCCCGGACCTCGTGCGCCAGGCGCTGGATAAAGCCCGCCGCGAAGGCCTGCTCACCACCCTGGAAGCGGCCTTCAACCGGCTGGACCAGCCCCTGCCGCTGGGCTACTCCTCGGCGGGCACGGTGATTGCGCTGGGGGCGGGCGTGGCGGGTCTGCAACCCGGCGACCGGGTGGCGTGTGCCGGCGGCGGCTGGGCGGTGCATGCCGAAGTGGCGGCCGTGCCGGTTAATCTGGTTGCCAGACTGCCTGACAATGTGGATTTTGATTCGGCGGCCTTTGCCACGCTGGGCGCGATTGCGATGCATGGCTTCCGGCTGGCCAAGGTGGGGCTGGGCGACCGCGTGGCGGTCATCGGCCTGGGCCTGCTGGGCCTGCTGACGGTGGAAATCGCGCGGGCCGCCGGTTGCCGCGTGCTGGGCATCGACCTCGACCCGGCGCGGGTGGCGCTGGCCGCCAGCCGCGGCGCGGTGGCAGTGGCCCGCCCGGAGGCGGCCGAAGCCGCGGCGGCTTTCAGCCACTCGCAGGGCGTGGACGCGGCGCTGATTTGCGCCGACACCGAGTCGGATGACCCGATCCAACTGGCGGGCGAGATCGCCCGCGAGCGGGCCGCCATCGTGGCGGTGGGCGCGGTCGGGCTGAACGTACCGCGCCGCTCCTACTACGCCAAGGAACTCCAACTCATCATCTCGCGCTCCTACGGCCCCGGCCGCTATGATGCGACTTACGAAGAAAAGGGCGTGGATTACCCGGCCGAGTATGTGCGCTGGACGGCTGGCCGCAACCTGCAAGCCTTTGTGGATTTGCTTGGCACAGGCCAGATTCAGGTCGCGCCGCTCATCAGCCAGCGCTTCCCGGTGACCGAAGCCCCGGCGGCCTATGACCTGATTACCGGCAAAAGCGGGGCGCCCTTCCTCGGCGTGCTGCTGACCTACCCGCAGACCGAAATCGCGCCAGTTCCCGAACCGGCTGCGGCGGG
>CAZEQN010000174.1:0-5649 GCA_964514335.1 uncultured Anaerolineaceae bacterium | reverse complement strand
GCTGGATTGGCGCGCCCTGCGGCCGGGGGCCGACCATTTCGCCTACACCATCAGCAAGGCCGGGTTGGCGGCCCTCACCCGCTCGCTGGCAGTGGCCCTCGCCCCGCAAATACCCGTGAATGGGCTGGCGCTGGGGGCGGCCCTGCCACCCAGCGATGGCGGCGAGACCAGCAGCATCCTGACCAGCGTACCGGCTGGCCGCTGGGCGACGCTGGACGAAATCGGGCGGGCGCTGATGTTCCTGCTGGATGGCCCGGCGTACATCACCGGCGAAATTTTGCATGTGGATGGCGGGCGGCATTTGATTTAGGAAACGCGCTGGAGTTATTCATCTGCAGCGGGCTTCAGCCCGCTGTCTGAACCCGGCACTCCGGCCTTTTCATTCAGGAGAGTTTATGGACCAGATTATCATCAAAAACCTGCGCGCCCGCGGCATCATCGGGCTGAATGACTGGGAGCGCGAGAAGCCGCAGGAAATTCTGATTAATATCATTGCGTATACCGATATCCGGGAGGCGGGCGCACACGACCGGATTGAGAGCAGCGTGAACTACCGTACACTCGCCAAGCGCGCCCAGCAGCACGCCGAAACGGCGGCGCGCCTGACCGTGGAGGCGCTGGCGACAGACATCGCCCGCTTGTGCCTGGAAGACCCCAATGTGCAGCGGGTGCGGGTGCGGGTGGAGAAGCCGGGGGCGGTGCGCTTTGCCGACTCGGTGGGAGTGGAGATTGAGCGCGGGCGCGACGACTGAAACCGTCGCGGTCTATCTGGCGCTGGGCAGCAACATCCGCCCGGAGCATCATTTGCGGCTGGCGGCCGAACGGCTGCGGGGGCGCTTCCCCACTGTGCAATTTTCGAGCGTGTGGCGCAGCCCGGCGGTAGGCGCGCCGGGGCCGGATTTCCTGAACGCCGCCGCCCGACTGGAAACGGCCCTCTCCCCCACTGCGCTGAAGTTCCAGATTCTGCGGCCACTGGAAGCCGACCTGGGGCGGGTGCGCAGCCAAGACCGCAATGCGCCCCGCGTGATTGACCTGGATGTCCTGATACATGGAAACGCCGTGCTGGATGCCGAACTGTGGGAACAAGCCCACCTGGCCGTGCCGCTGGCCGAGCTACTGCCGGAGTTGGCAGGCACAGATGGCAAGCGCTTAAGCCAGATTGCGGTTGATTTGCAGACCAGCCAGCCGATTGAAAAAAGCGATTTGCATCTGTAACGAAAAGCGCCCCGACTGGGGCGCTTTTGGGTCACTCATCATCGTGGGGTAACAGATATTTGAGGAGTTGCAATAAATTGAAATAGTTGCCCGGAATAAAAAACTATTCTGTGTTAGGGCTCAAATACCGGTGGTGATATCGCTGAACACGCCGCCAATCGCGGGCCCCAGCAGGCTGGCAGCTACTATTACCGCCAATGCCACAAAAAATATCAGTAACGCATACTCCACCATGGTCTGACCGGTCTCCATCCGTCTTCGACCCAGGTAACTCACCTCCTTCTTGCCCGTTTTTCTGCCTGCTTACAAAACTGTAAATTCATTATACAGGAAGCAGGGTAAATTCCAAATGATTTGGGGGCTTGTTACACAGTACAAAAGTACCAGTGATTGCCTATGCGCAATCAGATGGAGAGCGGCGTAGCGCCACGCGAAATGCTGTCCAGAAATTCCTGGCGGGTGGTGGCATTGGTACGGAAGCAGCCGAGCATGGTGCTGGTGGTCATGCGGGCGTCATGCTTTTTCACGCCACGCATCATGGAGCACATGTGCAGGCCTTCCACCACGACCGCCACACCCATCGGCCGGATGGCAACCGAAAGAAAGTCGGCAATCTGGCGGGTCATGCGCTCCTGAACCTGAAAACGGTTGGCGAACATGTCCACCACACGCGGGATCTTGGAGAGGCCAACCACCTGCCCTTTCGGGATGTACGCCACATGGGCGCGACCAATGAAGGGCAGGAGGTGGTGCTCGCACAGGCTGTTGAATTCAATATCGCGCACCAGCACCATATCATCGTATTTGACTTCAAAGATGGCATCGTTGAGCAGTTTGATGGGGTCCGTGCGGTAGCCCGCCAGCAGTTCGGTGTACATCCGCCCCACCCGTTCCGGGGTGCGTTGCAGGCCTTCGCGGCCCGGGTCTTCGCCGGAGGCAGCCAGCAGAGCGGTGGTGGCGCGTTGAATGGCGGCCTGGTCAATCTCCAGCGGCTGGCGCAACAACTCGGCAGCTTTAATGATTTCATCGGTATCAAACATGAGGCTTCCTTTATCTATCAGAGTAGAGCAAGTGTAAAGGGGTTTTCAGGGCGGGTCAACTGACCCTAAGGACGGGAGAGCATCCGCTTCGCTGAGGTTTTAACCGGAGTCGAGGCTTTAGCCGAGTTTCTAAGGTGTTCGCTGCTTAAGCGTCGACTCCCGTCCCATCCAAACTGGATACTCCCAGGACAGGCTAAAACTCGCGCTGGAAATTTAAGCCAGTTCCTCTATAATAGAAGTTATAGCCTAACCACCGCGGGAGGCGCGGATGCATCTGGAAGAAATTTTGAAAAGTGTGGAGTTGTTTGACGGCCTGACCGCCGAAGACCTCAAAGCGGTGGCGGCCGTGTGCCGGGCGCACGAATATGAAGCCGGCCAGACGATTGCCGACCAGGGCACGCCCGGCGCTGAAATGTTCATCATTGAAACCGGGTTTGTGGAAGTGGCGGTGAACTCGGCAGACAACAACCGCCGAGTGATTGTCAACCTCGGCAGCGGCCAGACGGTGGGCGAGATGTCGCTGGTGGACCAGGGGCCGCGCTCGGCGACCGTCAAGGCCATCCACACGCCGACCCGGGTGCAAATTATTCGTCAGGCGGATTTTGAAACCCTGTGCGAGCGCAATACCCGGATTGGCTACATTGTGATGCGCAATGTGGCAGCCGACCTGTCTTTCCGGCTGCGCCAGCGCCTGATGTCGGACAAGCGAGGCTAGTCATGGCGGTATACAAAGTAAGCGTGGTCGTTACGGGCGGCAATTACCCGGGTGCGATTCTCAACCTGAAACAGGAGCCCAAGGTGGGCGAACTGATAAAACTGGGGGAAGATGAATTCCTGGTGACGGAGGTGCTGCAACTGATGCCGCCGCGGGGCGATTTTCATTTTCTGCACATCACCTGCCGCCCCAAAGAAGCGTAAAGACCCAGACAAAAAAACGCCTGCCGTAAATGGCAGGCGTTTGGTTTTAATGGAGTGGGTCAGGCCAGTTCGGTTTCAATCAGGCCATAGGCGCCGTCGCGCCGCCGGTAGAGGACGTTGACGGAATTTGTATTCATATTGAAGAACACGAAGAAGTTTTCATGCCCGAGCAGCTTGCTCTGCTCAATCGCTTCGGCTTCATCCATCGGCTGGAGGAAGAAGTGTTTGCGCCGCACTATCACCGGTTCGGCTTCCGGCTCGGCGGGGTTCTCTTCCAGCCAGTCTTCGAGGGCGGCTTCGCCAATGCTGGTACGGTCGCCCGCTCCGCGCTGGGATTTCTCTTTGTAGCGGCGAACGCGGCGTTTTATATTGTCAAAGGCGGTATCAAAAGCGGTCATCGGTTCCGGACCGCGCTCTTCGGCCCGCAGGGCAAAGCCCTTGCCGGAGACGGTAATCTGGGCTACAAAGCGGTCTTCAACCTGGCGGGCGGCGCCGGCATGGGTCATTTCCACCCGGGTGGTCTGAATGCCGTTGAGGTAGCGGCCAAGTCGTTCCAGCTTGGCGGTCATATCGGCCCGCAAAGACTCATCCACCTGCATGTCACGTCCTTTAATTTCAAACTCCATGGTCATGTCTGCTCCTTTACACAGTGTGGATTAAAAAGCCACCCGTTGAGGTGTCAGGCGTGGGTTGGCTGGGAATTCCCTGCGGCCCATCTCCTTTCGTCCGTCCGGATGGCATTCATCGTTCTGATTCCAGTGTACCAGAAAGCGGGCAATTCTCCAAATTTCACACTACCCGCGCCAGCGTGGCGGCATACACCGCGGTGGCGCCGGCGTGCAGGAGGGCGCGGGCGGCGGCATCCAGGGTGGCGCCACTGGTCATGACATCATCTACCACCAGCACCGTTTTTCCGGCCACACGCGTTGGCAGGGCGGTAAAAGCGCCGGCCATATTCTGGCGGCGTTCTGGCCGGGAAAGGCCCACCTGCGGCCGAGTTTCGCGCGGGCGTACAAGGGCGTGGCCGTCATAGCGGCAACCCAGGCGGGCCGCCAGCGGGCGGGCCAGCAGGGCGGCCTGGTTGTAGCCGCGCTGGCGCAGGCGGTTGGCCCCCAGCGGGATGGGCGCCACGACATCCAACGGCCAGCCCTGACCTTGAACCTTCTCGGCCAGCAGGGCGGCAAACACCAGGGCCAGGCCAGAATCGCGCTGGAACTTGTATTTCTGGATGGCCGCCTGGAGCGTGCCGCCATAGCCGCCCCAGGCGGCGGCGGCTGCAAAGGCTGGCGGCGTTTCAGCGCAGTAACGGCATTCCGTCCAGCGGGAGCGCCCCAGCGGCTCGCCGCACGTACGGCATAGCGGCGGGGTGAGGCGCGGGGCAGCGGCCCGGCAGGCCGGGCACCAGCGCTGGCCGGGCTGGCCGCAAGCGGCGCAGCGCGGCGGCAGGAGGGCATCCAGCAGGGTGGCTTGCAAGGATTGAAGAAATAAAGTTGTACGGGGGATTGCGCCCGGCATGGTTTGCGCGGCTAATTCAGGAAGATATCACCGAGCGAGGAGCGCATCATTTGCAATACAGCCGGACCCATCAGCACCATCATGATGGTGGGGAAGATGAGCAGAGCCATGGGGATAAGCATTTTGAGCGGGGCAATCTGGGCCATTTGCTCGGCGCGCTGGCGGCGGCGGACGCGCATATCATCGGACTGGATGCGCAGGATTTTCGCCATGCTGACGCCGAGTTGTTCGGACTGGATGACGGCGGCGACAAAGGATTCCAGGTCGCCCGCGCCAATGCGGGCCGACATATCCCGCAGGGCTTCGCGGCGCACTTTACCAA
The DNA here is from genome assembly GCA_964514335.1 of uncultured Anaerolineaceae bacterium. GTDB lineage: Bacteria > Chloroflexota > Anaerolineae > Anaerolineales > UBA11579 > SCUK01. The sequence continues at coordinate 639 of CAZEQN010000174.1, read as the reverse complement.
GCTGGATTTCCTGCAGGGCGCGGCCAAAGGCGATCGCCAGTTCGTTATCCCACTTTTCGTTTACTTTTTTCATGGCGGCTTCGAGGCCCAGGCCGGCTTCCACGCAGATGGTCAGCAGGTCGAGCGCATCCGGCAGCGACTTGGTGACTTCATTCTGGCGGCGGCTGACGCGACTGCTTAGCAACAGGTTGGGGATGAAGAAGCCGAGGGCGGTAAACGCGACGATGATGAGCAGGTTGCGGATGGAAAATGGCGACTGGCCGGGGGCGATGCTGAATACAAGAAACAGGACGACGACGATAACGGCGGCGATGATAAAACGCCCGGCAAAAAAGACGGTGGGGGTGATGCCGCGCGGGTTGCCGGCCATTTCCAACTGGCGCTGAATCTGTTCCAGATTGCGCTGGGGGGTGAAGCGCAGGGCAATTTCGCCAAAGCGGGCGGCGAGGGGCAGGATGATACGCTCGGTAAAGGGCGCAGAAAGTTCAATTTCTTCGAGGGTGGCCTGCTCACCGGTGGCGGCAAATTCGGCCAGGCGTTCTTCGAGCGGGTCTACCCCGCTGCTCTGACGCAAACCGACCACCACGAGGGTGATGGCAATGCCGAGCACCAGGAGAATGAGGACAACCAGTACGCCAA
>CAZEQN010000173.1:0-5660 GCA_964514335.1 uncultured Anaerolineaceae bacterium | reverse complement strand
CGCCAGCCGCCTGCCGGTGCTGGCGCTGCACCCCTTCTATGGCGATGTCACCCCGGCCCTGCTGGAACGCGTCCACAAGGATGGCCGCCGCCTGCTGACCTACACCGTCAACCGCCCGGAAGAGATGCTGCGTTTGTACGCCCTGGGCGTGGATGGCATCTTCACCGATGACCCGGCCCTGGCTATCCGCCTGCGCCCCGGGGGCGCCCTATGAACCGCCCGCTGACCCGCCCGCCGCGCCGCCGGTGGCGCGCCCTGAATGCCCTGCTGCTGGCGGCTTTCCTGCTCCAGAGTGTTGGGGCGGGGGCGCTGGCCTATCAGGGCGATACCCCCGAAGCGCGGGCCGCGGCCCTGCTGGCCGGCCTCACCCCGGAAGAACGCGTCGGCCAGTTGTTCCTGGTTTCGTTTGAAGGCACGGATACCGGCCGCGAAAGCCAGATATACGACCTGATTGTCAACCAGCACATTGGCGGGGTGGTGCTGGAAGCCGAAAACAACAACTTCAGCGGCGGCAGCGCCACCGCCCTCGATACCTGGTCGCTCATCCAGAGCCTGCAACGGCTGGAATCCAACGCCAGCAACAGTTCCCAGACCGACCCAACCACCGGCGAACCCTACACGCCCACGTACATCCCGCTGCTCATTGGCATCTCGCAGGAGGGCGGCGGCCCGGCGGGTGACAACCTGCACGCCGGCCTCACCCCGCTGCCCAACCAGCTCGCCATTGGCGCCAGTTGGAACCCGGCCCTCGCCCAGCAGGTTGGCGAGGTGCTCGGCCGCGAACTGCGCGCCCTCGGCTTCAACCTCATTTTCGGCCCCTCGCTGGATGTGCTCGAAGACCCCAGCCCGGAACGCACCGGCGACCTCGGCGTGCGCTCGTTTGGCGGCGACCCGTACTGGGTCGGCCTGCTCGGCCAGGCGATGGTCGCCGGACTGCACAGCGGCAGCGACAACCGCCTGATAGTGGTGGGCAAGCACTTCCCCGGCCACGGCGGTTCAGACCGCCCGCCGGAAGAAGAAGTCCCCACCATCCGCAAGTCGCTGGAACAATTAACCCAGATAGAACTGGCGCCCTTCTTCGCCGTCACCGGCCAGGCGCCCAGCGCCGCCGAGCGGGTGGATGGCCTGCTGCTCTCCCACATCCGCTACCAGGGCTTTCAGGGCAACATCCGCGCCACCACCCGCCCCTTGAGTTTTGACCCCCAGGCTTTTGAGCAGGTGATGGCCCTGCCGGACCTCGCCCGCTGGCGCACCAATGGCGGCCTGATTGTCAGCGATGAACTCGGCTCGCGGGCCGTGCGCCGCTTCTATGACCCCACCGAAGCGACCTTCACCGGCCGCCTGGTGGCGCGGGATGCTTTTCTGGCGGGCAACGACCTGCTCTACCTCGGCGATTTCCAGGGCCATGACTCGCCAAACACCTACACCTCCATCCTCCGCAGCCTGACCTTCTTTGCCCAGAAATACCGCGAAGATGTGGCCTTTGCCCAGCGGGTGGATGCGGCCGTGCTGCGCATTCTGACGGCCAAGTTCCGCTTGTATGACACCTTTCGGCTTGACCAGGTGCTGACCTCCGTTACCGGTTTGCAGGTCATCGGCCAGTCGCAGGCGGTTACGTTTGAGGTCGCCCGCCAGGCCGCCACCCTGCTTAGCCCGGATGCCGTGGAACTGGATGCCACCCTGCCGACCCCGCCGGAGCCTTTGCAACGCATCGTCATCCTCACCGATTCCGTGCCGCACCAGCAATGCGCCGACTGCGCCGCGACTCTCCAGCCGGGCGTCGGCGATTTCGCCGAGGTCGCTCTGCGCCTGTACGGGCCACAGGCCGGCGGCCAGATTCAGTCCCAGAACCTGTTCTCGTTCAGTTACAGCGACCTGCTCGCCCTGCTGAATGGCGACCCGGCCGGCGACCGCCTGCTCTCCGAACTGCGCATCGCCCAATGGCTGGTGGTCGCGGCCCAGGATGTGCGCGCCGACCGGCCTGAATCCCAGGCCCTGCGCCGCCTGCTCTCCGAACGGCCGGACCTGCTTTCCGGAAAACGCGTGGTGGTCTTCGCCTTCAACGCCCCCTATTATCTGGATGCCACCGACATCTCGAAACTGACCGCCTACTACGGCCTGTACAGCGCCCAACCTCAATTTCTTGAAGTGGCGGCGCGCCTGTTGTTCCGCGAACTGCCCACAGCTGGCGCGTCGCCAGTCTCGGTGGATGGGGTCGGCTATAACCTGCTGCGCGCCACTCTGCCCAACCCCGGCCAGACCCTCCAACTCACCATAGCGATTAATGGCGAGCAGGTCTTCCCGCTGCCGGGAGAAGCCGCCACCGCCGAACCCGCGGCCCTGGCCGCCGAAGTCGGCGACAGCCTGACCCTGCAAACCGGCATCATCCTCGACCGTAACGGTCACCGCGTGCCGGATAATACGCCGGTTACGTTCACCCTGACCACCACGACCGAATCCGCCAGCCTGGCCCGCGAACTGACCGCCACCACCCGCGGCGGCGTGGCTCAAACCGCCTTCATTGCGGATACCGGCGGCCTGCTGGAAGTGCGCGCCAGCAGCGGCGAACCGGCCGCCCTCTCGGCCAGCATCCCGATTGAAGTGGCCGGCAACGGCACCGTGGTGCCCAACCAGACCCAACCCGTAGCCGAGAGCACCGCCGCAGCCGAAAACGGGGGCGACCCCGCCGCGCCGGCCGGCCCGCGCCAGCAAACCAATTTCGGTGACTGGGTGCTGCTCACGCTGGTAACCGGCTTCGTCAGCCTGTTTGCCTACCAGGGCGGGGCGCTGGCCGGGCAGGTGCGCTGGGGCGTGCGCTGGGCGTTGCTGGCCTTCATCGGCGGCACGCTGGTAAACGTGTATCTGGCCCTCGGTGCGCCGGGTACGCTGGCTCTGCTGCGCACGGGCGATGCCTGGGGCGTGGCGCTGGCGGGCGGGCTGGGGGCGGCGCTGGGCTGGGCGGCCGGGGTGGGCTGGCGCGCCCTCACCCGTCGGGTGACATGACATGCTTGCCGGGGATTTCCCTGTGCTGGATTCTCAATATCCTTCTAGCACAATAAACGTGACAATAAATGTGATTGCGTTTTCAGTACCGCCTATCCAATCTTTGGTAAATAGATTGCAATCAATTGTGGAGTGAAGATTGGGAAAATACAGGAATAGTCAAGCAGCCGTAGGAAAACGGGTAGAGTTCTTAAGGCGAAACCGGTTATTCTATCTTTTTATTGGTCTAGGCATATCTTTCTGGATGCTAAGCATAGCCTTTGAGAAAAGGCTTGAGTCTCAAAATCAATCACTTTGGATGTTACCTCTGTCGCTTGTCTTCTTAGTTCCCACCTTTCTGACCTACCAAGGAATGACGAAGCGAATAAATCTGATACAAACTCATGAAGTCGAAATTTCCGATGGTTATTTGGCAATTTATGAAATCTATGAAGACCATTCCTTTAAATCTCTCATTGCCAAATTTCGATTTGAGCACATTTCCAAACTAAAAATAGTTAATGACCATCTAGTCATAGAACTACAAAGGAATGGGAGGAATCTGTTTCAAGTTATTGAACTGCTTTTCGAAAATAATGAGGCATTCCTCACCGATCTACAGCAGGCTTCTAATCAGTTAATCGAGTATTAGAGACTATTCTCCAGCCCTAATGCAATATATGCGTTTAGATTATTTCCATGACAATCTTTAATTGAAACTATATGATGAAAAATTGGATCTTACTGATTTTGGGTTTTATTGCTTCCGCGTGTTTTAGGGTAGATTCTTTCAATGTGACTGAAACCCCCCAAGCTAAGCAACCGTCTATAACACCACACTTCGAGACGCCAACTTTAGTTCCTACATCTACAGCTGTTCCTTACGCTACTCTAATTGCTTCTCCTGACTACATGGGTGAGTGTCGAAAAATTAATCCATCAAATTATGGACAACAGGTTGATTTTCGTGGGGTTTTTGCAGGTCAAACAACCCTTGAGGAGGTATTAGAAAGTTTTGGGGAACCGCAAAAGAAATCCGCCTCACTTAATACATGGTATTACAATTCTTTTGAGGTGGTTTTCGATCAATCTTTAGCACAAATCATATTTGCGGGGGAGGATTTCACAAAAATTTCTTTGCTTCAATATGTAAAAAAATATGGGTGTCCGAGTCTGATAGTTGGATTGGATTCTTGGGAAGTTCCAGTAGGGAACTATCAACATTTTTCAATAGTATATTTAGACGAAGGAATAGTATTGACTTTTGTTGCGAAGCCAAATTTGGCTGACTTTCCAATACAGATTATGTTTTTCCCCCCAAGTACATTTGATGATTATTTTGAAAATTTTGATGGATCACCTGAATATATTAACTTCACAAGAATTTTTGACTGGCAGGAAATTTTTCCCTAACAAAAATTGCCAGCTAACATCCATTGGGCAGAGAGGGGCAAGGCTGCAAACTATAGATGCCAACCATTGGTATATATTTTTGGGGGGAGAGATGACTGCAAGTTCTTAAAAAATCCCGCCCGGAGGTTTCAAACCTCCGCGAGGTTGCCATTAAGAATTGTGTTTGCGAAATTTACTGTGAGCCGCTTAACGTGGCAATCAGGCTGATGAGCAACAACCCGGCTGAAATCCACAACAGGTTGCGCTCCACCCGCGCCGCTACCACATCCCGCAGCGAAGGCGGCGGCAGCGAACGGCGCGGCTGCTGTACCGGGTTCCAGTCGCCCAGCAGGGCTTCCTTCATCAAATCAATCGAGGTCGGGCGGTCATCCGGGTGCAGGCTCATCGCCCACATCACCGCCCGCTGGGTGCGCGGGCTGATTTGCGGGTTGAACTGCTGCAAGGGCGGCAGGCCCTCCGGCTGCAAGAACAGCTCGCGGGCTTCCAGCGGCGGCTCGTTGGTCAGCAGGTGGTAGAGCGTGGCCCCAAAGGCGTAAATATCGCTGCGCACATCCGTGCGGCCGGTATCGCCGCCGTATTGTTCCAGCGGCGTGTACAGGGCGGTGCCGCGCCCCTGCACAATCGTGATGGTCGCATCGTCCGGGGCGAGGATTTTCACCAGCCCAAAGTCCACCAGCTTCACCACCCCGTTGGGGGTCAGTTTCAGGTTGCTGGGCTTCACGTCGCGGTGCAGAATCGGCGGCTCCTGCCCGTGCAGGTAGCTCAAGGCATCCGCGATCTGGCTCGCCCAGTTCAGTACCTCGCGCTCCGGCAGGAACTCGCCGCGCTGGCGGGTTTCGGCCATCAGCGTGCGCAGGTCCTTGCCCGGCACAAAGTCCATCACCAGATAATCGCGGTCGGCTTCGGAAAAAATGTCTGACACTTTGGGCAGGTTGGGGTGGTCCAGGCGCGCCAGTACATTCGCCTCGCGCTGGAACTGGGCGCGAGTCTGTTGCAGCGTTTCACCGGGCAGGGAGGGGTCGAGCCGAACTTCCTTGACGGCGCACAAACGGCCTTCCAGGCGCAAATCTTCGGCCTGGTAGATGCTGCCCATTCCGCCCTGACTGATGAAGCGCAGAATCTTATAGCGCTCGCGAAGAATATCTCCGCTTTTGAGAGACATGCGGCAAACTCTCTTCTTTCCTCTTGGGTGCGTGGCGTCGCACTCCATTAATGATTATACCTGCCACCGAGAGGGTTTGCACCCGGTCAGGGAGCGGCGAATT
>CAZEQN010000172.1:4871-5766 GCA_964514335.1 uncultured Anaerolineaceae bacterium | reverse complement strand
ACGCCGACCGACACGGCTACGGCCACGCCGACTGCCACTGAAACGAGTACAGCCACCGCGACCCCGACTGCTACTGAAACCGGCACTGCGACGGCCACGGCGACGATAACCGCCACCCCAACCAGCACCACCGACCCGACTCTTGCTTCCATCAGCGGCACGGTCTGGCTGGACGTGAATGGCAGCGCTACCCAGGATGTTGGCGAAAACGGCATTGAAAATGTAACTATCGAACTCTGGACTGACCCGAATGGCGATGGCGATGTGACGCTGGATGGCGTCCTGGTAGCCGTAGAAACCACAGACGTGAATGGTAACTTCGGCTTCACCAATCTCCCGCCCGGCAACTATGTAGTCTTTGTTACCGACACCGCCGGCGAACTCACCGGCCTGGGCCTCACCACGGGCAATGAACCTTTGCCGATTACAGTCGCCGCGGGCGAGAATTTCACGGACGCAGACTTTGGCTACGAACCTGGCCCGGTGAGCCTAGTCAAATCCCTGTTGCCAGTTGACGAGCTTGCAAATACTGTCCCGGATGATGTTGCCATCGGTGAAATTCTCACCTATGAAATTCGCGTGACGTTTGGCGCTGGCGCTGAACATGTCGATGCAACCATCACCGACCTGCTCGACCTTGGGCTGGCCTTCATGGACTGTAACCCGGCGGATATCAGCGCCGATGCGGGCCTGACCACCGACCTTGCCGGCGGCTTCGCCGACCTGTGTACGCCGCAGCCGCCGCCCCTGCATCTCACGGGCAACCCGGCCATTTCAGAATTCCCCACCGGCAGCGTTTTGCCGGAAGAGGCTGGCCGCCAGTTAACATGGAATCTGGGTACGGTGGAGAATACCGCGGGTGCAGACCAGACCCTGGTCATCGTGTATCGCGTCA
>CAZEQN010000172.1:0-4861 GCA_964514335.1 uncultured Anaerolineaceae bacterium | reverse complement strand
ATACCGCCAGTAATGTGCGCGGCGTGACACTTAACAATGACGCTTACTGGGGCAGCGGTGTGGGTAACAGCAGCGCCGCGCTGGTAACTGTCGTCGAGCCTACGTTGGACATTCGCAAGGATGCCAGCGTGACGGTGGCCGCCCCCGGCGATCTAATCACTTTCCGCCTCACTATTTTCCACACTCCGGCCAGCAACTCGGATGCGTTTGACACGATCGTCAATGATGCCATTGAACCCGAGTTCACGTATGTTGCGGGTTCGTTGCGCTATGTCAGCGGGCAGATTCCCACCCTGTTGAATGATGCTGGCGCGCCGAACCTGCAAATCGTGTGGGATGAATTCCTGGATAACGGTGTAAACTCGGTCATCGAGTTTGATGTCATCCTGGGCGTCATCCCGCCCGGTGGCAGCGCCAGCAATACCGGCTTTGTGGAATGGACCTCCTTCCCCGGCGACCGTACCAACCCGCAATCGCCCTGGAACATCTACTCCACCGAACGCTGGTACGACCCACCCGACCCGGTCAATATCTATGGCGGCATTTCTTCCACCAGCATCATTCAGTTCCCGACTGAATTGGCGGCTGAACGCGGCCTCACGTTGCCTCAATCCGGCTTCCCGCCTGACCGGCAGTCTGTTATCACGCCGCCGCAGGGTATTGAATACAGCCAACTGGGCGACCTGTGGCTTGAAATCCCCACCCTCGGCGTGCAGGCTCCCATCGTTGGGGTACCGTTTGGCGATGATGGCTGGACGGTAGACTACCTGTATTCACAGGCGGGTTATCTGGAGGGCAGCGCCTACCCAACCCTGCCCGGCAACACGGCTCTGGCTGGCCACGTCTGGAATGCGGATGGCACGCCGGGCATTTTCCAGCAGCTTAAATCTCTGCAGTACGGCCAACAGGTCATACTGCATGCCAATGGCCTGACCTACACCTATGAAATTCGCAGCAATGGCTATGTGCGGCCGGACGACTTCTCCGTCCTGCGCGAGGAAGAGTTCGATTGGCTGACTCTCATCACCTGTGAAGCATTCAATGAAGAAACTGGCGAATATGACTTGCGGGTGGTGGCGCGGGCGGTGCTGATTAGCGTAGGGCCATAGCGCTCGTGAAAGGAACCAAACCCAGTTCGATTACCGAGCCTGCAACCATTGGATGCAGGCTCGAGTTTTATAGCCGTTGACTGATGCTGCGCGTCAGGCGGGCTTTGGGGGAGTGAAGACGCGGGCATGCTGCTCAATGATTTTTACTGTCTGCCCAACCCCATCTTCGGCTTGAATTAACGCCCCCACCTCTGCGGCGCGTTGGCGCAGTGGCTGGGCTTTGGTTTCTCGCAGCGCCTGCGCCAGGGCATCGGCTGTGAGCCGCCCGATGGGAATCGCGTGCGGGCTGGCCCCGATGGATGCAACCTGCCGCCCCCAGAAGGGCTGGTCGGCGGTGTGCGGCACGAGGATAGAAGGAACACCGGCCCGCAGCCCGGCGGCGGTGGTGCCGGCCCCGCCGTGGTGGATGACCGCCCGGCAGCGTGGAAACAGCCAGTCGTGCGGCGCGCCCTCGAGAAAGAGCGTGTGCTTCGGCAATTCCTCTGGTTGCCAGCCGCCCCAGCCGGTCAGTATTACGGCCCGGTCGCCGGTGGCTTGCAGGGCGGCCAGGACTGCCCGGCCGGTGCGCTCGGCCCCGCGGTTGACCATGCTGCCAAAGGTGATGCATACTGGCGGTGGCCCGGCCTCCATAAAGTGTGCGAGTGCCTCCGGCGGCTGGTAATCCGGTGATTCGAGAAACAGGTAGCCGGGCAGATGGATATGGGGCTGGTCCCAGTCCGTCGGGCGGATTAATACCTGCGGGCTGATGGCGAAAATCAGCGGGCTGATGGGCCAGCCATCGCGCCCAACAAACGGCCAGTACAGGCGGGCAGGGAAGCCCTCCGGGGCCGTACGGCGCAGTTGGTAGTAGCCGAGCTTGCCGCCGTGCCAGAACACCTGGGCTGAAACATGGTGGCTCAATTTGTTCAGCCAGCGGATGCCCGTATCTGGCAGGCCGATGGCAGGGAAGGCGGCTGTTGGCGCAAACATGGGGAACAATTGCAGTGACACATCTGGAATGCCGAGTTCACGCCCCAAACTATGGCCCCCAGCGGTGAAGGCAAAACTGTGCACCAGCAGGTCGGCGTCCTGCAACGCCGCCCGTACCCCGCGGATGACCTGCGGGGCGATACCCATCACATGTGTTTGCATCGCCCGTACCTGGCGTGCGAAACTGTTGCCCGCATCGTTGAACAGGCGGCTCAACTCATCCGGGTCGCCCGCCAGCGGCGCGCAAGTTATGCCATAGCTTTCAATGAAGGCTGCGAATCGTTGTGGGGCAGCCAGCGTAACCCGGTGGCCAGCGCGCTGCAGGCCGACCGCCAGCGCCAGAAAGGGTTGCACGTCGCCACGTGAGCCGTAGGTGAGTAGGGTGATGTTCAACTGTGTCGATCTCCGTTAAGGATGTAGCTTCCAGCGCCGGAATAGCCATACCAGGCCGAATCCGCTAAAAAGTACCGCGATGACCACCGGCCATTCGATAGGTGAGTTTTGCGGGGCGGCCGTGTTCCCGGTGGGGGAGGCGGGGTCAGCCCCGGCCGCGGTTGGTGTTGAGGTCGACGAGATCTGGCTCTCAACCGTCGCCGATGCCTCAGCCTGGCTGCTTACTTCGCTGGTGCTGGTCGGCGTTGATGTGTTGACCGCATGACTCGCTGTGGGGCTGGCTATGGCGGATTGCGTATAGCCAGTGGCGATGAGAGTGGCCGTCGGCTGTGTCTCTTCGCTGGCTGGTTCTTCGTCCGGCGCTGAAACCGTTTGAGGGGGCGCCAGTACCAGCACTGCAATATCCATCTGGATCAGGCCGGCGCCGTACAGCACATCAAAGCCCGGGTCGCCCAGATCCAGCGCGGTGGTTGTTATCAGGGCCGTTATTTCGCCGGGGCTAAGGGTGTTCTCCAGGCTCAAGAGCAGGGCTGCCAGCGCGGCGACTTGCGGAGCCGCCGCGGATGTCCCGCCGGCCGTGGCATAGCCGCCGCCGGGGACGGTTGAAACCAGGTTATCGCCCAGCGCCACTACGTCTAGTTCAGGCCCATAATTCGAGTAAGACAGTCGTTCCAAATTGTTGTCTACGGCCCCAACGGCGATTACGCTTGCGTACTGAGCCGGATAATACAGGCTGGTATTGCCATTTCCGGCCGCGGCTACTACCACCACGCCGTGCGCTTCCGCATAAGCAATGGCCGCGTCCAGCGCTGCTCCGGGGGCGGCCGAACCGCCCAGGCTGAGGTTAATTACGTCCGCGCCGTTATCCACTGCCCAGATGATTCCTGCCGCTACATTGGTATAGCTGCCATTACCGGCGGAGTCCAGGACCTTTATCGGCATGATTTGGGCGTTCCAATTCAGGCCGGCGATTCCAGCGTGGTTCCGCCCGGCAGCTACGGCAATCCCGGTCACCAGCGTGCCGTGACCGGACCAGCTGTCATCGCTTGGGTCTGTATCGCTGTTTACAAAATCGTAACCGGGCAGTATCCGCCCACTGAATTCGATGTGGGTCAGGTCCAGGCCGGTATCCAGAAAGGCGATGACCGTGTTTGAACTGCCAGTTGTTACCGACCAGGCTGCTGGTGCGCCAATCAGCTCCAACGCCGATTGATACTCGTACAGGGGGTCGTTGATTTTTAGGCCTGCTATTGAGGCGGTCTGGTCGATTTCGACTGATGCGATACTGGTATAGGCCTGCAACGCCAGCAGGGTCGCCTCAACTTCATCGGCTGGGACCAGCAGGACGTAAAACCCTAATTGTTCGAGTGCCGGGTTGCTGATGCTGGCCGACAGACCCGCCCATTCTGGCGTTTCGCTCGGCTGGCCGCCCGGCGCTTGTTTTACAACCAGCCGTACGGGTGGGGGGCTGGCTTCGGGCAGCGCCGTTGATTCTTCGGTGGCTGCTGGCGGCGTTTCTTCAATGCGGCTTCCGGGACTATCCAAAGTGAAGGATGGGGATGGCGTGCCGGGCGGCAGCGTGATGGGTTCTTCGCCGGGGGTTTCTGCTTCCTGCGAAGGGAGGCCAGGCGTTTCAGGTATCGGGGCGTCTGGCGCGGGCGTAGACTCTGGTTCGCTGGTGTCCGTTGCGGCGACGGTGACCACCGTTTCCGGCGGTGTGGGTGTCAGTTCAGACCCCGCGGCGGGGGCCAGGGGGTTGCACGCCAATGCAAGCGCCAGTAGAACTGCCCGCAGCGCGGTTCCACAGGTCAAAGTGCGGGCTTTTTTCTTGCGGGTGAGTGTCAAAAATCCCCCGAGGTTGGGAAGTTAGAGGTACTTCAATTATATTGCCAGAATCACCTTAAAACGCTACAATTTCAAAGAACAATTGCCATCCAATTTGGGGACAATTGTCTCTCGGTTGGTGAGTTGCACGGCCCTATACTGTAATCTGGGGCAGGTCACTTTCCCACCGCTCTCTTGCGAGCAATTGCACGAGGGGGTACATATGGTTGCTCAGCCGGCAAGGCTGTCCACACAACAAGGGTCGAAATGATGAGGGACAACACCATGATTTCAACGCACATTGCAGCACGGTTTTCACGCATTTTCTCGCTGGTGATAATTCTTAGTATGCTCTTGAGCAGCCTCGGCGTCGGTTCGCTGACGCCGGCGTTCGCGCAGGGTGAAACTCCTGAAGAACCTACGGCGACGGTTGAGCCCACGCCCACGGAAGAAACGCCGCCGACTGAAGAACCGACCGCTGAACCCAGCCCGACTGTGGAAAACACGGCTACTCCGGAAAACACCCCCACGCCGGAAGCCACGGCCACCCTTGAATCTACCCCGAC
>CAZEQN010000171.1:0-5775 GCA_964514335.1 uncultured Anaerolineaceae bacterium | reverse complement strand
GCTGGGGCCCTGGCATAAATCGGTGCTGTTTATCTGGCCTTCGGGGTTGTTATCGTGTTGTATTGTGTCGCCTGCGCGGGGGGGCCCCCCGCCCCAATCGGCGCGGGCGGGGCGGGGGTTGAGGCTTTCGCTGATGAATTTTATGAGTCGATTGGCCTTGGGCACGGAAACCCCCAGTTTCTTTGCCAGGCGGTCGGCGTGGTTTGGCGTGAGGAGTGGCATGGCTTCGCGGACGGCGCGGAAGGTCAGGGGGTCTACGGGTGAGACTTCGGCCAGGGCTTCCAATTGGATTAACAGAACATCCTGATGGCTGGAGGAACCAATGCCCAGCGGTTCGCACAACTGAATTTTGCGCTGAACGGCTTCCACCCGGCTAATGGGGGCGCGGGTAAGCATCGCAATATCCACGATGGGGGTCGTCAGGAGACCGTCATCATCCAGGCTGGATAAGATGAAGTGAGCGATTTCGTGTTCACCGGGCAGCAACTCGGTGGCGACCTGCCGGCCGACATAGGTTGGCAGGTCTTCAATTTCCGGGGAGTAATCTTCTACGGGCGTGTAATCTTCGCGATAGGCGCGGGGCGAATCAAAGTCCGGGGCGTATGCCATGAGGACCAGGGGTTCATCGGGAGTGAGATTTCCGGTGTAGGAACAAACGGCGCATTGGCGCGAACCGGCCAGCGGCCGGCCGCAATTTGGACAATGCCGGTCTTCGACCAGTTCCAGCGCCGGATTGCTGGCTAACTCGCTGATGATTTTCTCGCGAATTTCCTGGCGCGTCATATGAATGAGCGACATCGTGTGCGCCAGATGCGCGGTGATAACCGGACGCTGGGTGAGCCTCTGGTAGTGCCCTTGTGATTGTGTTACCATTTCGCCTCATCCTTGATTATAGTGGTTATCTCCCAAAGTGCAATATCTGTGCCAGAAATGGCGCGGGCAATCCAACAGGGCATGCAAGATGAATACCAAGGCGACTGACTTAATTGTGATTGGCGGCGGGCTGGCGGGTTGCGAAGCGGCCTGGCAGGCGGCTGAACGCGGGTTGCAGGTGCGCCTGTATGAGATGCGCCCGTTGCAGCAGACTGGCGCGCATGAAACGGAATATCTGGCGGAATTGGTGTGCTCCAATTCCCTCGGCTCCAACCTGCCGGACCGGGCCGGCGGGTTGTTGAAAAATGAAATCCGGCGGATGGGCAGCCTGCTGCTGGCTATTGCGGAAGGTACTGCTGTGCCAGCCGGCGGCGCACTGGCCGTGGACCGGGCGGCATTTGCCCGGCAAGTTTCAGAGCGGATTGAGAAGCACCCTCGCATTGAAGTCGTCAGAGAAGAGATGCCTGAAATTCCGGATGGGCCGACGATTGTGGCTTCTGGCCCACTGACCAGCACAGCGCTGACTGAGTCCATTCGCGCCTTGAGCGGCGAAGGACATCTGTATTTCTTTGATGCGATTGCCCCGATTGTCAGTGGCGATTCGATTGACATGCAGGTGGCGTTTCGGGCTTCGCGTTATGAGCGCGGCGAGCAGGAGGATGGGGATTACATCAACTGCCCGATGACGAAGGAAGAATATCTGGCGTTTGTGGGCGCTCTGCAAAGCGCCGAACGAATTGAACTGAAAGCCTTTGAGCAGGCCTTTACCGAAACGGGCGTGAAAGCGGGGGCGCACACTTTTTTTGAAGGCTGCCTGCCGGTGGAAATCATCGCCGAACGCGGCATCGATTCACTGGCCTATGGCCCGCTGCGCCCGGTAGGGCTGACAGACCCGCGCAGCGGGCGGCGGCCATATGCGGTGGTGCAATTACGGCAGGACAACCTCGCCGGAACGATGTACAACCTGGTAGGTTTTCAGACCAATTTAACCTTTAGCGAACAGAAGCGCGTGCTGCGGATGATCCCGGGGTTGGGACAAGCCGAATTTTTGCGGTATGGCCAGATGCACCGCAATACATTTATCTTCTCTCCCAAGTTGTTGCGCCCCACTCTGCAATGGCATGACCGCGATGACCTGTATTTTGCAGGTCAGATTACCGGCATTGAGGGCTATGTGGGAAATATCGCCAGCGGCCTGCTGGCAGGCTGGAATGCCGCCGCCAGATTGAAAGGCGAGCCGCAGCTCACTCTGCCGCCGACCACCATGCTGGGGGCTTTGTGTGATTACATCACTCATGCGGCAGCGGCTGATTTTCAACCCATGAAAGCCAACTTTGGGATCTTGCCGGAATTGCAGGGGCCAAAACCGAAGGGCAAGCGCGAACGGGCGCAGGCATATGCCCGGCGTTCATTGGCAGATTTGGAAGCGGCATTGACGGGGCTGGAGGTTAACCGTGCGCAAGCGTAGCCTGCTATGGCTGGCGGCGCTGCTGGCTGGGCTGGGGGTGGCGATGGTGTGGGTAGGGGTAGCCTATGCGCCGGAAGCCAATGGCGAACGCGTTTTTAGCGGGGAGCGCGCCTATGGGCACGTGGTAACCCAGATAGAATTTGGGCCGCGGCCAACCGGCAGCGCGGCCCAAACGGAGATGATTGACTGGCTGGTCGAGAAGTTGCTGGCGGCTGGCTGGGATGCGGAAGTCCAAACGCTGGAAATCGAAGGCCAGACGGTTCGCAACGTAATTGCCCGGCGCGGGGCGGGGGCAGAGTGGATTGTGCTGGGTGCGCACTATGACACCCGCCTGGTTGCAGACGAAGACCCGGACCCCGCCCGACGGACGGAACCGGTACTGGGGGCCAATGATGGCGCCTCCGGGGTAGCTGTGTTGCTGGAACTGGCCGAGGTCTTGCCGGCTGACCTGAATAAGGAAATCTGGCTGGTGTTCTTTGATGCCGAGGATAATGGCCGGATTCCGGGCTGGGACTGGATTTTAGGCTCGCGGGCTTTTGTTGCCAACCTGACTGACCAGCCGGATGCGGCTGTGATTGTGGATATGGTGGGTGACGCTGACTTGCAGTTGTATTACGAGCGCAGTTCTGACCCGGCCCTCTCGGCTGAAATATGGCAAGTGGCCGCCAGATTGGGTTACGCACAGTTCATCCCGGAACCCAAGTACAGCATTCTGGATGACCACACGCCTTTTTTGCAGGCGGGGATTCGGGCGGTGGATATTATTGATTTTGATTACCCCTACTGGCATACCACCGCGGATACGCTGGATAAGGTTTCGGCCGAAAGCCTGGAAGCGGTAGGGGCAACAGTGCTGGCCTGGTTGCTGGGTGAATGAAGCTGCACCGCGACCGATATAAAATCGGTTGATTTGGGCCAGCGGTTCTGGCGTACAATAGACCTACGATGCGTGTAAGTGAAATGCTGTTGCAGATTCGAGAACCGTGGCTGAAGCGCGCTTCGCATGCGCTGATGCGGGGCGAAGAAGGCCGCGCGGCTCTGGACCAAACCCTTAATCGTTTCTATGATTTGCTGCTGCAAGCGGTTGCCTCGGGTGACCCCGGCTGGCTCAAGCCCCTGTTAATGGAGTGGGCTTCCATGCGTACCGAAGACGAGTTGCAGCAGGATGAACTGTCGCTCTCGCCGGTGCTGGGGACGCTGGTGGCTGAAACTCTGGCCGCGGCGCGGCAGGAGTTAAGCGCCGAAGATGCGCTGGAAGTCAGCGAGACACTATTGCCCATCTTTACCTATGCCTACGGAGAAATCGCGCGCCAGGAAATCACGGTGCGGGTGGCTTACGTAACGGCGAAACTTGAAAAAGTGCGCGCAGAGTTGGAAGGACTGGACCGCAGCAAGTCCGACTTTATTTCGGTAGCGGCCCACGAACTCAAGACGCCGCTGACTTTGATTGAAGGCTATACCGCCATGTTGCGCGAACATAGTAAAAAGGAAGAAGAAACCTCGCCAGTCGTACTGATGTTACGCGGGGTGGACAACGGTACGCGGCGGCTGGGTGAAATCATCAACGACATGATTGATGTCTCGTTAATTGATAATGACCTGCTTTCACTCTCTTTCCAGCCGACCTGGGTGAATCGCCTGATTGAAAAGCTGGTGGAAGACATGAAACCCCTGGCCGCCGAGCGCGGTCAACGCATCCTGGTAACGCCGTTTGAAGGTTGGGAGCAGGCAACTTTTGGCGATACCGAGCGAATTTTACAGGCGCTGCGAAATGTGATGACCAATGCGATTAAATACACGCCGGATGGCGGCGAAATTGAAATCAGTGGGCGTTCGCTGCCCGGCTTTATTGAGGTCACGGTAACCGATACGGGCATTGGCATTGACCCGGACGACCAGACCTTAATCTTCCGCAAGTTTGGGCGGTTAGGGGCGGTTGCCACCCACTCCAGCGGTAAGACCAAGTTTAAGGGGGGCGGTCCGGGGCTGGGGTTGCCGATTACCAAGGGGATTCTGGAAGCGCACGGCGGTACAATATGGGTGGAATCTGAAGGCTACGATGAAGAGGCCCTTCCGGGTGCGACCTTCCATGTGCTGTTGCCCATCCGCACCGAGCCACCTGACAAGAAAAACGCGCGCTTCTTCCGGCCAGAATCGACCAGCCAGGATTCCTGAGTAACACCCTACGCCACCCTCATGGAGACCGCAACGAATGCAGCCTGCAGACAGAGTATCAGGGTCGAAACCCTATTTTTTTTCTGAACTTGGTAAAAAAATCAACAATTTGCGCGCCGCGGGCGTGGACATTATTCGGCTGGATATGGGGTCGCCAGACCTGCCGCCGGACCCGGCCATCATTGATGTGCTGGTAGAGGCGGCGCGCCAACCGGAGATGCATGGCTACACACTCGGGAGTGGGGTGCAGAAATTCCGCCAGGCTGCGGCGGCGTTTTATGCCCGTCGCTTTGGCGTAACGCTTGACCCGGCCAATGAAGTGGTGGATTTGATTGGTTCGAAAGAAGGCTTGTTCATCCTCTCACAGGTGCTGGTCAACCCGGGGGATGTGGTGTTGGTGCCGGACCCCGGTTACAGTGTATATGCTTCGGGGGCAGAGTTGGCGGGTGGAGAAGTGGTGGCGATGCCGCTGCTGGCTGAAAACGGCTTCCGGCCGGATTTGAACAGCATCCCAACCGAGGCAGCCAAACGCGCCAAGGTTATGTTCCTGAATTACCCAAACAACCCCACTGGGGCTACGGCTGAATTGCCTTACTTTGAGGAAGCGCTGGAGTTTGGCCGGACCTATGACATCCTGATTGCGAATGACGCCCCATATACGGATGTGGCGTTTGACGGCTACCGGGCGCCGAGCATTCTGCAGGTGGCTGGGGCGCGCGAGCAAGCGGTGGAATTTAACTCACTGTCCAAAATTTACAATATGGCTGGCTGGCGCCTGGGGATGCTGGTAGGCCATACGGATGTAGTCAAATTGGTGGAAAACTACAAAAGCTTGCAGGATTCAGCCAGTTTTGCTCCGATCTTGGCGGCGGGCGTGGCGGCCCCGATGGGCGACCAGGAATGGATCGAAGAACGCAATCAGGTGTATCAGACGCGGAGAGATAGCGCGCTACGCGGCTTGCGAGCGGCGGGTTTTACGGTAGATACACCCAAAGCTGCGCTTTATCTCTGGATTCGATTGCCGGACGGTGAAGAGAGTATCCCGTACTGCGGGCGGATACTGGATGAAACCGGCGTAAGTCTGACACCCGGCGCGGTATTCGGAAAACATGGCGAAGGCTATATGCGGCTTTCGCTGGTTACGCCTGAAGAGCGAATTGAAGAAGGCATGGCGCGGCTGGGTGAATGGATGAAAGGCCAATAGTATGACGAAAAAAATCTCATTGCCAACGACATTGCCGCGTGAACGGGCGTTCCTG
>CAZEQN010000170.1:0-5795 GCA_964514335.1 uncultured Anaerolineaceae bacterium | reverse complement strand
AAATCGTCGGCAGTGATGGGCGCGCCGGTCAGCCCGTCCAGCGCGCCGATTTCGGCCAGCACGGTATCAATGCTTTCGAGACCGTTCTCGGTGTGTTCCACCAGCAGTTGGGTGGCTTCTTCGCCGAAGCGGCCCAGGTAGTAGGTGAGGAACAGGAACGAACTGCCGTAGTAGGAGAAAGTGTCGCCATCGTTGGGCCAGTCGTTGAGGCTCTGGTCCGGCTTGCGCAAAAAGAGGGCATCCGCTCCGCCGGGGTTGTAGCCGTTCAACAGCATCGCAACTTCCGAGAAACCCTCATTAATCCAGGAGGTTTCGTTGCGGTCGCGGTACCAGTGAATCATGTGCTGGAATTCATGCGCCAGCACGCCGGCGGTGTAGGTGTCATCCAGGGGAGTGTTGTCGGCATTGAAGACGAACATCTCATGGGCGTTGCTGTACTTGGAAGCCAGCGGGTGCACCGAGTCAGAAGAAGAGAAATACCCGGCGGTGGAGAAGCCCACCCCGCTGGTATAGAGGATGTAGATATGCGGGTCTTCGTCAATCCCCGGTGACCACTCGCTGCCAAAGAATTCGCGGGTGGTGGGGTAGATGTTGTTTTCAAAGGCTTCGGCCAGGTCGCGCAGGTCATCGGCATCATAGTCTACGCCGTTTTCAATCCAGAAATAGGAATGCGGCGTGACATAGCGCAGGGTGGCGGTAGTCTGAAAGGCCTGGTTGCTGTCCGTATTTATCACCCAGAACTGCTTCTGCGCCCCCACCGAGTAAGGGGCATTGGGGTCGGGGAAGGTCGGCGGGATATCGGCAACCCCCAGCAGCCGTTCAGCGAGGTCCACCGGGTCATTAATCGGCACGTCCACCGCAATCAGGCGCGCCAGATTCTCCCAGGCGCCTTCCAGCCGGGCGGCCGTGGCGGGGTCGGTGGGGCTTACCACCGCTTCAGGCAGCGGGGTCGGCGCGCCGGCCGGGTTGGGCGTATCCAGAGTAACATTGTTTTCCGGCAGGATCAGCCAGCCCATAAAGGCCCCCATTCCCGCCGCCACAAAACAGCACAGCGTAACCAGCAAAACCGCGCCGATGGTCAGGCCAAACCAGAGAGATTTAGTATTCTTGTTCATTGAGTTGTCCTTTGGCAGGGGAAAAATGGGTGGCCTGCCCCAGCAGCAAACCGAGCGCAATCCACATGATGGGGAAGGTAAACGAGTCCTGGGTCGCATTGCGCAACATCAGCGCCAGCCAGAAAAACAGCCCGGCCGTACCGAGGAAGCGCGCCGCCGCGGCCGGATGGCGCAGCAGGCGGCGCATTTCGGCCAGCGCCGCCAGCATGAAGCCCAGCCACAACCACAGGCCCGGCAGGCCGGTTTCGGCCAGCAGGCGGGCGTACATGTTTTTGGGGTTCGGGATAATGTTTGAATCCGGGCTGACCAGGCGGGCGACTTCCTGCACATTGGTCATGGCCCAGTCCGGGTAGTGTTGCAGCAGGGTCAGGCCGCTGGCGCCGAGGCCCACGCCGGTGAGCGGGTGGTCGGCATAGGTTTCGTAGGCCGCCACGGCCGCCGCCAGGCGCGGCCCGGCGCTGATGTTCACAATATATTGTTCCAGCGAAAGTTCAGGGTTAATCTGTATCAGGCGGGTGATGTAGCGGTTCTGGCTTAACCACCAGCCGGCCGCCAACAGTGCGGCCGCCAGGCCAAGCGCCGCGCCCACCCGCCACAAGCGCGCCCCGCCCTCGCCGCGGAAAGGCGCCCGCCACCACGCCCACAGCCGCTGGAAAGCCGCCCCGCCAGTCAGCAACAGGCCGAGCCCAAGCGCCAGCAGGCCGTTCAGCAGGCCGCTGCGCGAGTAACTCAACAGCACCAGCGCCAGACCGCCCGCCAGCAAGACTGGCTCCAGCCACGCCCAGCGCGTCGCGGGTTGGCGGCGCAAGATGGCCGCCACCAGCCACGGCATATACAGCAGCACAATCTGGTCCGCCAGCCAGGAGGGTTCATAGGCGAAGCCGGAAATGCGATTTTCCAGCAGGCGGCGCAGCGAAAAGGAGAGTTGCACATCTTCCACCCAGCCGCGCGGGATAAATGAAGTGTGGAGGGCGATCGCCTGTATCAGCCCCCACAGGATGGTTGCCGCCAGCCCGGCGTACAGCCAGCGCAGGCTGGGGCGCACGTCAGTGGCCGATTGCCCGGCCAGCCAGGCCGCCACAAGGAAGGCCAGCCCCATCCCCAGCGAGACCCAGGCCCGCAGGCTGCGGTCAAAATAGCTGGCATTGCGAAAATCCAGCGGGGCGTACAACCAGGCCACCAGCGTACCGGCCAGCGCCACCAGCAACAGCGCCAGCAGGGGTGTGAAGGCCGGCGGCAGGCGCAACGCCCCGCGCCGCCACGCCAGCCACAAGGCCAGCGGCAGGAACAGCGCCAGCGGGTAAAGCGAAAGGGGCTGGAGGGTGGTGTGTCCCAGCACATCCGGATAATAGCGGAAGGAAGTGACCGGCAGCGCCAGCAGGGTCAGCCCCCAGAGCAGGTCAGCCAGCCGTTGCAGGCGATCTTCAGCCAACAGTTTATTCACGCCGCGCCCCGAGGGAGAAAAACAGGGCCGCGGCGGCCAGCAGCAACGCCCCGGCCAGCGAACCCACCAGCAAATAGCCGCCGAGGCGGGCGGTCGGTTGGGGGTTCAGGGCTTCGGCCTGGGTCACTTCGAGATTCAGATAAGGCGAGAGCCCCTGCGCCGCTTCCAGCGCCGCCCCCAGTTCAATCCCCAGCCGTTCCAGGGTTTCAGCATCCAGTTCTTCACCGGCAATGTAAGCGGCATTCACACCAGCGCGCAGTTCTTCCACGCGCGGGTCCCACCCCACGCGGGCGCGCCCTTCCAGCACGAAGGCTTCGGCCCAGGCCGCCGCCAGCGCCGCGGCGCGTTCGCCATCCCGGTCTTCGGCCCAGAAGTGCCATTCGCCTTCCTGCGGCTGGCTAAGTTGCAGCGCACCACCGCGCAGTTCGGCTACGTCAGCATCCGGCACGGCCGCCGCCACGCGTTGCAGGACGGCATCTGACCAGGCTACAGCCACCAGTTTGCGGGTTTCGCGTTCCAGAAAGTGAAACAGCCGCCGTTCGGGGAAGTACACCCAGGCTTCTTCAATGTTGTGGTCGACCACCACGCTGGCCTGCGCCCGCAGCGGCGGCGGAAAAGCGGCATACGCGCCCCAGCCCAGCAGCGCGCCGAGCAGCGCGCCCGCCAGCCACAAACGCCAGGCGGCCAAAACGTTCCCGAGCGGGTCCGGCCCTTCGGGGGCGGTGAGAAATTCAAGCAGTCGTTTCATCGGTCACTCTTTCGCGGCCTGCCGCACCCGCCCGCGGCGGCGGGCGGTTACCAGCGGGGCCAGGATGCGGCGCAGGTAGTATTTAAACACAATCGGGGCCAGCGGGCCGCCGCCGTCGCGCCGGTGTACTTTCAGCATTTCCGGCCAGGCGCTATCGGCCACCATCGTCTTGCTGTCGCCGTGCAGGCGGAAGTTGGCCCAGTGGCGGGGATGGTAACGCAATTCGGAGACCCGCGCCAGCCGCACCCATAAATCATAATCCATCGCGAAGTAAAACTCGGGGTCAAGCGGCCCGACCTGCCGCCACAGGCTGGCGCGCCAGAAGGCGGCCTGCTGCGGGATGTGGACATAACCGCGCCGCAGGCGGGCGTAGTCCGTCTGGGCAGCCGGGAAGCGGCCGAGGCGCCGGCCGTGCTCATCAATGAAGTCGGCGTCGCCATACACCAGCCCGACTTCGGGGTGGGCTTGCAGAAAAGCCACCGCTTCGGCTACGGCCTCGGGTTCGTAGGTGTCATCCGAGTTGAGCCAGGCGAGGATTTCGCCGTTGGCGCGGGCAAAGCCCTTGTTGATGGCATCCGTCTGGCCGCGGTCTTTCTCGCTGGCCCAGGTTGTGAGGCGCGGGGCGTATTGTCGCAGGATTTCAGCGCTGTCATCGGTCGAGCCGCCATCCATCACAATATACTCAATGTTCGGGTAGGTCTGCGCCAGCACTGAATCGAGGGTGGCGGGCAGAAAGCGGGCCTGATTGTAGGAAGGGGTCACGATGGTAACCAGCGGCTGCTTCATGGCATCAGTCCCAATCTTCGTCGGTGTAGAAGTGGGCGGCGACATCCGCCGTCAGGTCGCGCACCCGCTGGATTTCATCAGCCGTCAGCCGATTTTGCCAGTTCTTGAGGTTGGCGCGGCTGTCCAGTTTGACGTTGTAGATGTTCTGGCGCGAGACTTCGCTGGGGTTTTCGGCCCGGCTGGCGGCCTCCACCTGGCGCGCCACTCGTTCCGTAAACGGCAGGCCGAGCTGGGCGTAGAGGGCCGCGAAGCCAGCCTGCGGGTCGCGCGAGAGGTCTTCGTGGCGCACGGCGATGAACTCCGGCCGGCGCTGGCGCACCCGGTGAAAAACATCATAGAGCATGCGCCACAGCAGGCAGGCGCGGGCGAGCGTGTCGGTGGAGGTGCGGGCGGCCTGCATCTCGGCCCGGTAGGGTTCCAGCCAGTCACGCAGCAGCAGGGGCTGGTCGAGCAGGTCATTGAAGTTAAACGACCATTCCAGACGTTTGAGGCTGCTGGCAAAGGCGGCCGGGTGGCGGATGGCGAGCACCACCCGGCAACCGAGCCGGTCGGCAAACCACGGCGTCGAGAAGGCCGCAAAGGGGTCTTTGAGCAGGGCCGCCTGCCCGGTAAGGCGGCCGCGCGTAAAAATGAAGGCATCCCGCCCCATCCGGCCTACATCTTTCAGTGAGCGCAGGGCCGCCAGTTCACGCCCCAGCCCGTAGCGCAGGGCGAGGGTATCCTGAAAAGCAGCTAGATACTCGGCTTCGTTTTCTTCACAAATGTAGCTGTACCAGTGGCGCGCCGGCGCGGCCAGCACCCCCGGCCGGTGGTGGACGTTAAGCGGCTCGCTGACGTAGGCATGCTGCCCGGCGGCGGCCAGCATTTTGCCAATCCAGGTCGTGCCGGAGCGGTGGCTGCCAGTGACAAGAATGGGGGGGTGAGTCATAGAGGCGGCGCGACCGACCAAAATCAGTAAGTCAGCCGTTTTTCGATGGTGAGTTCAGCCGTGGCAAGGATATCGGCGATGCGCTGGCCGGCCAGGCCGTCGCCATAGAGCGTGTCCTGCGGGGCGCGGCCGTTGTTAATCTGGGTTTCGATGGCCGCCCGGATGGCGGTCCGGTCATAACCCACATCCAGCACGTTTTTGCCGCGCTCGCGCCCCGCCTGGCGGCTGCCGATGTTGACCGCCGGCACGCCGAGGAAAGCGCACTCGCGGATGCCGACGCTGGAATTGCCCACAATGGCGCGGCTGTTGAGCAGCAGGCGCAGAAAATCAGAAGGCTCCATGTTTTTGAAGAAATGAATGTTCTGGGGCGCGACGATTTCGCGAAACGAGCGAATGCCCTCGGAGGTGCCATCCGCCCCGGCATCCACGTTCGGCCAGAACCACAGGGTCGGCAGGCCGATGTCATGCACGGCGTGCAGGGTTTCCTTAATGTGTTGGCGGGCGACCTTGTTTTCGGTGGTCACCGGGTGCTGCATCACCACCAGGTAGCCCTGGGCGTAGTCCACTTCCTTGCCCACCCCGCCGTATTTTTCGTAGGGGTTGAAGTCCAGCGCTGGCTGGTCCAGAATCTGGGCCGCCAGGTCCACCGAAGGGCAGCCAGTCAGGTGGACTTTGGCGGGGTCTTCGCCCATTTGTATCACGCGCTGGGCAGCCATCTCGGTCGCCACCAGGTGCAGATCGGCCAGTTTGGTGACGGCATGGCGCACTTTTTCG
>CAZEQN010000169.1:0-5831 GCA_964514335.1 uncultured Anaerolineaceae bacterium | reverse complement strand
CGATGGCGCAGGCCAAAGCCGAGATGATCGTAATGCATCCCCTGCCGCGGGTGGGTGAAATCACAATGGAAGTGGATGATGACCCGCGGGCGGCGTACTTCCGGCAGATGGAGTATGGGCTGTACACGCGCATGGCCTTACTGGCGATGGTGCTGGGAAAAGCCTGATGGCCGGCTTCTTTGAACGGCTGGAAGCGCGGGCGCGGGCGGTGGATTCGGTCCTGTGTGTGGGGCTGGACCCACACCCGGAGGACCTGCCGGAAGCCAGCGCGGTGGCAGCGCGGGATTTCTGCGTGCATTTAATTGAAGAGACCCACGCGTTTGCGGCGGCTTATAAGCCGAATAGCGCCTTTTTTGAAGCGTATGGCGCGGCTGGAATGGCAGCCCTGGCTGAAGTGATTGCGGCGGTGCCGGAGGGCATCCCGGTGGTGCTGGATGCGAAGCGGGGGGACATCGGCTCGACGGCGGCGGCTTATGCGACGGCGGCGTTTGACACGCTGGAGGCGGATGCTCTGACCGTGAGCCCTTATTTGGGCGGGGATGGCGTGGCGCCGTTTGTGGCGAATCCGGATAAGGGGGTCTTCCTGCTGTGCCGCACGTCCAACGCGGGGGCGGGGGATGTGCAGGATTTGCCGGTTAATGGCCGGCCGCTGTATCTGGAAGTGGCGCGGTTAGCCGCGGAGTGGAACACGAATGGGAATGTGGGGCTGGTGGTGGGGGCGACCTACCCGGCTGAACTGGCTGAATTGCGGGCGGCGCACCCCGACCTGTGGTTTCTGACGCCGGGGCTGGGGGCACAGGGCGGCGACCTGATGGCGGTGGTGGCGACCGGCCGCCGGGCGGATGGACTCGGCCTGCTGGTTCCGGTATCGCGCGGCATCAGCCGGGCGGCAGACCCGGCGGTGGCGGCGCGTGAGTGGCGGGATGCATTGAACGCGGCGCGCGTGGCGCAGAGTGTGCAAGAAAAATTTGGAGCCTTGCAGCGGCAACTGGCCGATGACCTGCTGGCGTTGGGCTGTGTACAGTTTGGCGAGTTTACGCTGAAGTCCGGGCAGCGGTCGCCGTTTTACCTGGACCTGCGGCGGCTGGTGGGGGATGCGGCGGCGCTGGGGCGGGCGGCGGCGGCCTATGCGGGGCTGCTGCGCGGGCTGGAATTTGAACGGGTGGCGGGCTTGCCGTATGCAGCACTGCCGCTGGCGGCGGCGGCCTGCCTGCAAGGCGGCTGGCCGCTGGTGTATCCGCGCAAGGAAGCCAAAGAGTACGGGACGCAAGCGGTAGTTGAGGGGCCATATGCGGCGGGTGAGCGGGTGGTGGTGCTGGACGACCTCATCACAACTGGCTTGAGTAAATTTGAAGGAGTGGAGAAACTGCGGGGGGCGGGGCTGGTGGTGGAAGATGTGGTGGTGCTGGTGGACCGGGGCAGCGGGGCGCGGGCGGCGCTGGCCGAAGCAGGGTTGCGCCTGCATGCAGTCTTTGATTTGCGCGACCTGCTGGGGTACTGGGCTGGCCGGGGGGCAATCTCGCCGGAGCAGCACGGGGCGGCGCTGGCGTTTCTGGACGCAGGCTGATGTACGGCTGGCTGCGCCCGCTGTTGTTCCGTTTGCCGCCGGAGACGGCCCACGCGCTGACGTTGGGGCTGATGCGCGGGCTGGGCGCGCTGGCGGGTGGGCTTGGGGTAATCAACCATGACCCGGTAGAGTTGTTTGGCTTGCAGTTTGCCAACCGGGTGGGCCTGGCGGCCGGTTATGACAAAGATGGTCTGGCGTGGCGCGGGCTGGCGGCGCTGGGTTTCGGGCATATTGAAATCGGCACGGTAACGCTGCGGCCGCAACCGGGCAACCCGAGGCCGCGCGTCTTTAGACTGGCGGAGCAGCAAGCGTTGATTAACCGGATGGGCTTCCCGAGCCGGGGAGCGGCGTTTGTGGCGCGGCGGCTGGCGGGGGCACGGCGGCCGGGGCTGGTGCTGGGGGTGAACATCGGGCTGAACAAAGACGCGCCACTGGAACGCGCCGCCGAGGACTATGCCGAATTGCAGCGCATCTTTAACCCGCTGGCAGATTATCTGGCGGTGAATGTCAGCTCGCCCAACACCGCCGGTTTGCGCGGGTTGCAGACGGCCGGGCCGCTGGCAGGTTTGCTGGCGGCCTTGAATGCCAATAAACAGATTCCGCTACTGGTGAAGCTCTCGCCGGATATGGATTCCGGGGCATTCAAGGCGGCGTTGGATGTGCTGCTGGATGCGGGCGTGGACGGGGTGATCCTGACGAATACAACGGTCAGCCGGGCGGGGGTGCAGAGTGCAGAAGCGGGCGGCTTGAGTGGGGCGCCGCTGGCGGGCCTGGCGATGGAAAATCTGAAACGCGCAATCGGGGTGGTGGATGGTCGGTTGCCGGTGATTGCAGTGGGGGGGATTGGGAGCGCGGCGGAAGCCCAGGCGCGGCTGGCGGCGGGGGCGAGGCTGGTGCAGGTGTACAGCGGGCTGGTGTTTCGCGGGCCGGGGCTGGTGCGGCAATTGATTTTCAGATGAGAATAAGTATTTTATAACGAGACATACTTAATAAATGTTACGCGTGACGGGGAATATAGTACTAATGTCCCACCCGTTTGATATCAAAAAATCTAACTTTTGAACGCTTTCGCCACTATAATTCCTGAAATTACATAATTGAAAGGTATTTCTTCTCATTCGAGTGTAACACCGCCGCATAACAGTTTTTATTCATCATTATTTTAGCAGGGCGAGCGGATTATCTTATTCATTTCGCCCAGGATGCGGATGGGAAGAAAGAAAAGCAGTCTCACGGGAAATATCCTGCGGGGGGCAACGGTTTTGCTGCTCTTGTGGAGTGTTGTGGATCCGACCACGGCGCTGGCGCAAGGGCTCGTTTTGCGTTTTATGGGCAATTCGCAACCGGGGGTGCTAATCAATGGAGAATTCATCCCGATTAGTGATAGCGCCGAGGCGCCCTTGCAGGCGCCACCGGTGGTGGATGGGCGTTTTTACGGTGATGGCGATTATCTGACCTATACCAAAATTGCGGAAGAGAATGTGGGTTCACCGCGGGCAGGTTTGTATGTGAAGCTGGCGGGTGGCAATTTGTATGTAGCGCTAGTGGTGAACCGAAATGGTAATGACAATGTATGCAGCCAAAACTCGGCTTACAGGACTAGCGCGGGTTGGAACCCGCCGCACCCGTGTCATCGCTTGTTTGACTCAGAATTTGCAGAATTCACTTTTGAGATTCCGCAGTGCGGGCCGGGAAATACTGACTTAAGCTGGACATGGCGAAGCGCTTATGCCTACACGAGCGATAACAGCGACAGCAATACTTCGACCACCTGGCGAGCGGACAACCTGGGTGGGACCGGTACGGGGACCGCGCCGCCGGGGCTGGTGTCATCTTCATCCATGGTGTGGAACCTGCTCAATTATGCGAATGGCGGCTCGCCGGCCTGGGATGTAACAGATGGAAACCCGGCCAACCATGACAATCCCTCTCAATGGACATCGCCTTATGATACGGGCAATCCGAATACTGTAATTGGGGTGAGTGGTTACCCAGCCAGCGGACCGATTACCTTTGACAGCACCCACGGCTGGGAATGGTCGATGGTGTATGAGTGGGCGGTGCCACTGGAGCAGTTTGAGTGCCAGGACCCCAACCTGTTTGTGCTGACGGGCGCCTCGCATCACTCGCCGGCTAAAACGGGCGATGAAGATATCCCACTGGAGCCGATTGGCGACCCGGATGAACCGTTCCGGGATTATGGCGATTTGCCGGATGTGTACGGCACCACCCTGGCGAGCGACGGGGCGCGACACACGCTCACCAATGGTGCGTATCTGGGGAGTTTGGTGGACCCGGACCCGGATGGCACACCGAGTACGGATGCGAGCGGGGATAATGCGACCGGCGCGGATGAAGAGGGCATTGTCTTTCTGACGCCGTTTGTGCCGGGGGGCGAGGCGCTGGTGCAGGTAACGATTGGCAGCCCAGGGTATTTGAGCGCATTCATTGATTTTGATAGTAACAATACGCTGGATGCAGTCACATTAGTTTCTGCCAGCGGCCCGGCGAGTGTATCCAGTGGGACGTTGTCGAATACGCATTTCTCGGCGGCGGGAGTGTACACGCTGCGAATCAGCGTGCCTTCGAATGCGACGGGCGAAGCTTATTCGCGCTGGCGCATCACGACGACTTCCGGGCAGGGTGGGGCGAGCTCGACCGGGTTAGCGGCCAGCGGCGAGGTGGAAGACTATGCCCTGACCAGCCTGGGGGATTATGTCTGGCACGATTTGGATGAGGATGGCATTCAGGATGGCGGCGAGCCGGGTTTGGCGGGGGTTACGGTGAATTTGCTCGATTCCAGTGGCAACCCCGTACTGGATGCCGACAATGACCCTGTGACAACCACGACCAATGGCAGCGGCTATTATGAATTTCCGGGCCTGCCGCCGGGCAGTTACCGGGTGGAGTTTGAGGCGCCCAGCGGCTATGGATTGACCGACCAGGACCAGGGCGGCAATGACGCGCTGGATAGTGATGCCAACCCTTCTACGGGAATTACTGGCACGGTAACATTGACGGCCGGGCAGACGGTGACTAATGTGGATGCGGGCATGATTGTGGTGGCAACGCCGACCCATACAGCCACGGCGACGAACACCGCAACGGCGACCAGTACACCGACCGCCACAGCAACGCCGACCAGTACTGCGACTGCGACGACCACTGGAACAGCGACGGAAACGGGTACGCCGACCGAAACAGGTACGGCGACCAGTACGAGTACAGCTACTTCTACCCCGACTGAAACCAGCACGCCAACGATTACTCCCAGCGCTTCAGCGACCCATACGCCGACGGCAACGGCTACACCCACGAATACCGCTACGGCGACCAATACCGCGACCAACACGCCGTTAGCCACGGCTACAAATACGCCCACAGCAACTCAAACGCCGACTGCGACGGCCACGTTTACAGCGACTGCCTTAACGAGAGTGTCGTTAGGTAACTTTGTGTGGAATGATGTGGACCAGGATGGGATTCAAGATCCTGGGGAAACGGGGGTAGCGGGGGTAACCGTCAGGCTGTATCGGCAATCCGGGCCGAATTGGAACCTGGTAGCAACGGATGTTACAGGCCCTACAGGCTATTATTTGTTCACGGATGAAAACCCGGGGACGTATCGGGTTGAATTTGTGTTGCCGGCAACCTATGTGTTTTCACCGCAGAATTCTGGCAGCGATGATGCGGTGGATAGCGATGCGGATACCTCAACAGGGCTTTCACACATCATTAGTGGGATGGGAAACGGGGATACAGACCTGACGATTGACGCGGGGATTTACATTCCGCCAACTGCGATACCCACCGCTTCGAATACTCCTACTGCGACAAATACAGCTACGCCAACCAATACGGCCACGGCGACCAACACGCCTACGATAACGCCAACGCCGACGAACACGCCGACTGCGACTCCGACGAGTACACCGACGAGTACACCGACCAGCACGCCGACGGATACGCCGACGGATACGCCGACCAACACGGCCACACGCACGCCGACATCGACGCCGACCGCGACTGCCACGGATACACCGACGAGCACTCCGACGAGCACGCCGACGAACACGCCGACCAACACGGCTACGAGTACACCGACCTCGACACCGACGGATACTCCCACGGACACTCCGACTGCGACGCTGACCAGCACGCCGACCAGCACGCCGACGGACACGCCGACCTCGACACCGACGGCGACGCCGACCAGCACGCCGACGAACACGCCGACGAACACGCCGACCTCAACGCCGACCTC
>CAZEQN010000168.1:0-5835 GCA_964514335.1 uncultured Anaerolineaceae bacterium | reverse complement strand
GTTTGGTAATCCGTTCAAAAGGCGGGGGGCGGGGTTGTTTGCCAGCGAGCCGATTTGAAGACAGAGTTGCCGCGATCCCTCGCTGCGCTCGGGATGACAAGGGTTGGTGCCGCAGTTTGTGTGCTGCGGTTGGGGGCGGCAAGCCGGGCATCCCTGCTTGTCACCCCGAGCTTTGCGAGGGGTCGCGGCCAGACCTCGTTTTCAGATTAGCTCACTGGAAAACGACTTCGCGACCCTTCGCTTCGCTCAGGGTGATAAGGATTTCCATATCGGCCTCTTGTAATAAGCAAGCTGGATTCCCTATACCTGCATACACACTTGTAGAAGCAGCTTGGTCGGGATGCTTCGCTTCGCTCAGCATGACAAAGTTAGGGCGGCGGAGGGGAGGGGGTTTATTTACAACCCGCCCTGCCCCTCGCCAGAAGGGCGGGCGTCCTGTAAAATAGGGGAGCCGCTTCATTCAAGAGGAAGGAACACTCTTATGTCTGATAATCGCCAGAAGGCGTTGGATAGTGCATTGAGCGCCATCACCAAACGGTTTGGGGATGGCGCGATTATGAAACTGGGGGATGCCCACCACATGCAGGTGGCGGTCATCCCGACTGGGGCGTTATCTTTGGATATCGCCCTGGGGGTGGGCGGCGTGCCGCGCGGCCGCGTGACGGAAATTTACGGCCCGGAATCCTCCGGCAAGACCACCATCTGTTTGCATGTGGTGGCGCAGTGCCAGCAGATGGGCGGCACGGCGGCCTTCATTGATATGGAGCACGCCCTGGACCCGAAGTATGCCGCCCGGCTGGGCGTGGATGTAAACAACCTGCTGATTTCGCAGCCGGACATGGGCGAGCAGGCGCTGGAAATCACCGAAGCGCTGGTGCGCTCCGGGGCGGTGGACCTGATAATCATCGACTCGGTGGCGGCGCTGGTGCCGCGCTCCGAGTTGGAAGGCGATATGGGCGACGCCACCATGGGCGTGCAGGCGCGGCTGATGAGCCAGGCGCTGCGCAAGCTAAGCGGCGTGATTAAACAGACGAATACGTGCGTGATTTTCACCAACCAGTTACGCCAGAAAATCGGGGTGATGTTCGGCAACCCGGAGACGACCACCGGCGGGAATGCCCTCAAGTTTTATGCCAGCATCCGCATGGATGTGCGCCGGATTCAGAGCATCAAGGCCGGGCAGGACGTGGTGGGCAACCGCACGCGGGTGCGGGTAGTGAAGAACAAGGTTGCCCCGCCCTTCCGGGTGGCGGAGTTTGATATCATGTATAATGAAGGCATCTCACGCATGGGCGATTTGCTCGACCTGGCGACCGAGATGAACATCATCGACAAACGCGGTTCGTTTTACTCGTTTGGCGACAACCGGTTGGGGCAAGGGCGCGAAAACACCAAAGACGCGCTGAATGCCAACCCCGACCTGGCAGCCGAGATTGAAGCCCTGGTTCGCCAACAGGTGCTGGAAGGCGGCGTAATGCCCCTGCCCACTGACGAATCAGACACCGAGCCGGACACCGAAGACTAGCCCGGCCGGCCGCTTTCACCGGCGGCCACTGTTGTGAAACTGAATTCAGATATGAAAAGCAACGCCTGGCGTTGCCCAGCCGGCCGCAAGAACCCGCCGGCGCTGACACGAAAAACGGATGCCGCCGCGCAAGCGCCCCCGGCACGAACAACCCAACCCGGGGCTCCCTTGCCGTAACGGATGACCGACCAACGGTCCAACCGCTAATACAGCGTATCTGACGAAATTTTTCACAGCCGTGGCCTGATTGAAGGCTTCACGGCTGTGTGCGTTTAAGGACTGGAAACGTGAGCATCGAGACTGGCAAAGTAACGGCCCTGAAAGTGCAAAAACGCAACCCGAACCGGGTGAATATCTACCTGGATGGCGAATTCGCCTTTGGGCTGGCGCGGATTGTGGCGGCCTGGTTAAGTATTGGGCAGGAAATTAGCGCCGATAAGGTACGCGAACTGCGGGCCAAGGACGAGCTGGAAGTGGCGACCCAGCGCGCCCTGCATTTCTTGAGCTACCGGGCGCGCACCGAGCAGGAAGTGCGCCAGTATTTGAAGAAGAAAGAAGCCAGCGACGAGGTGCAGGCCGAGGTAGTTGAACGGCTGCGGGCCGCCCACCTGCTGGATGATGAACGCTTTGCCGAGCAGTGGGTGGAGAACCGCAGTGAGTTCCGGCCGCGCGGCGAACGAGCGTTGCGGATGGAATTGCGCCAGAAGGGCGTGACCGACCCGGCGATTGAGAAAGCGCTGGCCGAATTAGATGAAGAGCAACTGGCCCTGCAAGCCGGGCTGAAGCAGGCGCGGCGCTATGCCGGGCTGGAATTTGAGGAATTCCGCAAGAAGATGTATGGCTTTCTGGGCCGGCGCGGGTTCCCGTATGACATACTCCAATCTGTTGTGCCGCTGGTCTGGCAGGAGATGCTGGCTGCCGGCCATGCGAAACCCATCGAAGAAAACGAGGTACAGACATGAACGACACACTTTTAATCGCCGTGGCCGCGGTGGTTGGCTTTGCCCTCGGCTATGGCATCAAACTGGTACTGGAAAAACAGGCCATCCAACGCGAAGAAAGCCGCGCCGGCCAGATTCTGGCCGAAGCGCGCGAACAGGCGAAAGCGGTGGAACTGGCGGCCAAGGACCGGGCGCTGGAACTGCGCGAAAATGCCGAGGCCGATATTGAACGGCGGCGCAAGGAACTGACCAACGAAGATGAACGCCTGCAACGCCGCCGGGCCGAGCTGGATGCGCGCACGGAACGGATTGAACAGCGCGACCAGGCCCTGAACAAGCGCCAGAGCAAGATGGACAAGCAGGAGAATGAACTGAAGGAACAGCAGCAAGCGGCCATCGAGCAACTACAGCGCATCTCTTCGATGACGCGCGACGAAGCCCGCGGCCTGTTGTTGCAGGAAGTGGAAAAGGAAGCCCGCTCGGATATGGCGCGCATCATGCGCCAGATTGAAGCCGAAGCGCGCGAGGAAGGCGAGGAGCGCGCCCGCAAACTGATTACCCTGGCCATCCAGCGGGTGGCCTCCGACCATGTTTCGGAGATTACGACTTCGACCGTGACGCTACCCTCGGATGAGATGAAGGGCCGCATCATCGGGCGCAATGGCCGCAACATCCGCTCGTTTGAGCAGGCCGCCGGGGTGGATGTGATTGTGGATGACACGCCAGAAGCGGTTACTATCTCGTGCTTTGACCCGGTGCGCCGTGAAATCGCCCGCCGGACGCTGCAAAAACTGGTCATGGACGGGCGCATTCACCCGGCCAGTATTGAAAAGACGCTGGAAAAAGAAGGCAAAGAAGTGGAGAAAATCATCCGCGAGGCGGGTGAGGAAGCGGCCTATGAGGCGGGCGTGCCGAACCTGCACCGCGAGATTACCCGCGTGCTGGGGCGGCTGAAGTTCCGCACTTCGTACGGCCAGAACCAGTTGGACCACTCGATTGAGACCAGCAAAATCTGCTCGGTGATTGCGGCCGAACTGGGGGCGGACGTGGAACTGGCGAAAATGGGCGGCCTGCTGCATGACATCGGCAAGGCGATGGACCACGACCTGGAAGGGACGCATGCCGGTATCGGGGCGGAGTACATTGCACGGTACGGCGTGCCGCCGCTGGTGGTGAATGCGGTGGCCGCCCACCACCATGAGGTGGAGCAGGAAAGCGTGGAAGCCATCATCGTGGAGTCGGCAGACGCCATCAGCGGGGCGCGGCCGGGGGCACGGCGCGAGAGCCTGGAGCAGTACATCAAGCGGATTAAGTCGCTGGAAGAAATCGCCCTGTCGTTCAAGGGCGTGACCCAGACGTATGCCCTGCAGGCGGGGCGCGAAGTGCGCATCATCGTGCGGCCGGAAGATATTGACGACCTGGACGCGACCCGGCTGGCGCGGGACATCGCCAAGCAGATTGAAGAGACGATGCAGTACCCGGGCCAAATTAAGGTGACGGTGTTGCGCGAGACGCGGGCAGTGGATTACGCGAAGTAGAAGTAAGGTAGAATGGTAAGTATCAAAGAAAAAGGCGGTTGGAGAGACTCCAGCCGCTTTTTTTGTTGCAGGCTATCGGTTTACACTGTCAATAGGGTTGACTTAGCGGAGCAAAAGCAAGTATTATCTGTTCATCTGGTTAAGCCCTCGCGGGAACAGCAGCAAACGTAGCAGCGGGCCTCCCATAGACAACTGCCCAAGGGCGAGGAGATGTCATGAAACAGAGAATCGTGTTGTTGTGCCTGTTGCTGGCGCTACTGGCGAGCGGGATAGGGCCGCAAACCGCCCAAGCGGCGGTTACGCCCACGGTCGTGAGTTACCAGTTCATAAACGCGAACAATTACAAAATAGTGCTCTCGGATACAGACACTCTGGAGGACTTTAGCGCTGTTCTGTGTGATGGGTCTGTTGTCGACTCCGCTGTCGGCTTCCCTACGGATGGCGTAGTCGTTGGGATAGGCGGTGCGCCGATAAAGTTCATTACGACCCGTTGGACGCTGCTGGGCGAGGTTACGCATTATAGTGACTTCTGCCCGGACTCCGGGCCAAGCGAGCCAACCGTGCCAAACCAGCACAAGCAGTCTGCCAGCACGGATGAGGGCGGTACGCTCACGTTACCGTCTCCCAAGAACGGCGGCGTGAATTTTGCAGCCGGGACGTGCGCGGTGAAGTGCACGATTACCCCCAGCCTGCCAGACGGGACGGCCAGCAACCTGCCGGGTGATGCTATCGCCACGCTTTACATGCGCCTGGGCGAAGGCGGGGCAGGCAGTTACTCGGTGTGCTTTGATGTCGGCGAGCTGACCAACCCGGTGATTTACCGCTATGTGGGCGGGGCGTGGGTGGCGCAAGCGGCGACCTTCAGCGGCGGGCAGGTGTGCACCAGCGCCAGCGGCGATGGCGCGTTTGCACTGGGCGGGAGTTAGAAAAACAGATAGACAGGTAAGTGTAATTGAAAAGCGGCTGGAGAAATCCGGCCGCTTTTTTTGTTGGGGGCTATTCTTCGCGGAGGTAGACAATCAGGTCAATGTTGCCGGGCGAGTGACCGAACTCGGTGAGCATCTGGGCGCATTCGGCGCGGTGCTGCATGCCGTGAAATACGATGTGAGTCAGCACCCCTTGCAGGCTGTCTTCGTAGGGGTCGCCTCTGGTGGTGCGGTACTTGATGGTTTCCCCGAGGGCTTCTTCGGTGAGGGTCTGGAGATAAGCCTGCATGGCCTGTTCCTCCTTGGCCCAGGCGAGGCGCAGGCTTTCCAAATCCGGGTAGTCGGCGGCGGCAATCATCGGCTCACCGGCCTGGGGCGACTGGCCCATACAGCGCTTGCGCCACAGCCACTCGGCGAAGAACATGTGCACGAGGGTGTCGCGCAGGCCGCCCAGCGGGAAGCGGCTGGCTTCGAGAAACTGGGCCGGGGTGAGGTGGGCGGCGGACTTCAGAATGCGGTCACGCGCCCAGTAGTTGTAATCGTAGAGGTCCTGCAGGTGTTCGAGCAGCATGGGTCAGGCTCCGTCTTCAATGGCACCGGGGTCGCGGCCCGCCAGCGAATTGAGGTACACCACCCCGGCGGCGGTGACAAGGATGATGAGGGAGGCAATCAGCCCTTCGTTGAGGGCCGTCGCGCCGGGCGCGACCTGGCTGTAGGGCCAGAGGACGCGCAGCGAGCCGAGCATGAGCCCGACCAGAAACGAAAGGATAATGCCCGGGTATCGCTCCAGCCACACTTTGAGCAGGCGCACGAAGGTGGCGAAGCCGACCAGCACCCCAGCCGCCAGCACCACGAGGGCGAGCAACTCGGCGGCAAGGATTTCCAGACGGGTGGCGGCCTTGACG
>CAZEQN010000167.1:0-5895 GCA_964514335.1 uncultured Anaerolineaceae bacterium | reverse complement strand
CGCACGGATTGATCGATTTGGCGGGTCTGGTAGCCAAGGGCCTGGCCGAGCTGCACCAGCAGGCGGCGCAGTTCGTCGAGGTCGGCATGGCGGGCGGCGGGGGTATCGGCGGGGCGCAGGTGCAGGGCGGCTTTGTCATCGGCTTCGGCATAGGAATCGAGCAGGGCGGCGAACGTATCGGCCGGCGGGGTGAGGCGGCCGGGGAAGGCGGCGCACAGGGCGGCATCCAGCGCCGGGCGCGGCTGACCGGGGGCGTCCAGC
This sequence comes from uncultured Anaerolineaceae bacterium, assembly GCA_964514335.1. Taxonomy (GTDB): domain Bacteria; phylum Chloroflexota; class Anaerolineae; order Anaerolineales; family UBA11579; genus SCUK01. The sequence goes on along the minus strand of CAZEQN010000167.1, from coordinate 5,634 downwards.
AACTGGCGCACCAGCCAGCGTTCCATACGGTCGGCGAGGGGCGGCTGGGGGTCGGGGAGATCGCGCGGCCACCACTGGCCGACTTCAAGGGAGTTGTCGCTGCCTTCGTAACGCAGAAAGCCGCTCTGGAAAGTCAGCCCATATTCAAGGGTCGAGCGGGATTCATTGAACTGGTCGGCCGGGTCGAGGCCGGCGAGGGCAAGGGTGCCCTTTTGGGCGAGGGCCTGCACGGCGGCGGCCTGCAGGTGGAGATACTGGCTGGGCTGGCCGCGCTGTTGCAGCAGGCTGTGGGCGGCCTGACGCACGATTTCCGGGTTGGCGGCAACGGAGGCAGCCGGTGTGGGCGGCGGACCGGCGTGCCAGAGATACTGGCTCTGGCCGCGGCCGGGGCGCAGGGCGCTGGCGGCCAGCCGCAGGCCGGCGCGCTCGGCAGCCAGCAGGGCAGCGAGGTCAAAGCCCTGTTCGCTTTCGGTGATGAGGCCAAGGAAGGGTGCGCCGGCGGGTAGTCTGGGGGTGAGGTGGTTGAAAGTATCTTCCAGGGCGGCGGTGTGCCAGGCCCAGTCGTAGCGGCGGCGGCGGACCACGCTGACGAAGGGGCCGATGGCGGCGCGCCCCCACAGCCAGCCAGCCCAGAGGGCTGAAAGCGTCCAGAAAGCCTGGTTGGGGCGCGGCAGGGCACTGACGGCGCCAGCCAGCGGGATGCGGGGCAATTCCTCGGCGAGGGCCCGCAGACGGCCTTCGTAGAGGCAAATGCCGCCGGATTCGGGCGGGGGTTCGGGCCAGGCGGTAAGGGGCGTGGCGGGCTGGCCGCTGGCCCAGAGCGGGATGGCCTCTTCCAGCGCCCACCACAGGTTGTGCTCGTAGAAGCGGGGCGGCACGGTGAGCTGGCGCGGGCGCGCCCGGCCGCCCACCGGCCAGAGGGCGCTGCCCCGGTCGCAGGCGGCCAGCAGGAGCGCCGAGAGGTCGCGGCGGGCGGCGGCGGAGAGAGACAGCCCGGCGAGTTTGTTAATCATCGTGAAAAGGGCGTAAACGGCGCGCGGCAGGTAGGCATCCAGGGCTTCTTCGGCGTGGGCGCGGTCAGGGTCATCGGCGGGGGCGACGCGCTCCAGGGCGCGGGCGCGGTGCGGGCCGGCCACGGCAAAGCGAGCGGCGCGGGCGGCATCTTCGGGGGTGGCGGGGCTTTCGCCGCGCTGGCCGCAGTGCGGGCAGACGGTGTATTTGGCGTAGGGGGCGGCGGCGCCTTTCTCCCACAGGAAGGCGCGGGCTTCGATGGGCTGGCCGCACTGCGGGCATTCGGTGGCGTAGAGGGCGCGGATGTGGGGTTCGATGCGTTCCGGCTCCTGACCGGAGCGGCGGGCGGCGGCCAGCTCGGCCAGGGCGGCTTTAAGCTCGGCGGCGGCAGGCGGCTGGGCGGCCATTTCAATCAGGAAGCGGGCAATGGGGTTGTTGGCGGCCACCAGGACGCGGTAACCGGCCTGGGCGGCCTCAACCGCCAACTGGGGCGAGGCGCCAAACGGGTCAATGACCCAACTGCCGGGGGGCAGGCTTTCGGCCAGCCAGCCAGCGGCGGCGGTGTGGGGCAGGCGCGGCAGGTAGCGCGCCAGCGGGGGCTGCTGGGCGGGCTCCTGACCGGGGCGGAAGGCCAGGTCAGGCTGCGGGGGGTTTTTGCTATCGGCGGTCACTCCTCCTTAGTATAATCTTCCTGTTTGCTTATGCAATCTCCCCAACGAACGCTCCTCATCGTAATCCTGTGCTTGTGGCTGGCGACCTGCGCCGCCCCGCCCCCGGCGGCCACGCCCAGCGCCAGCCCGACGGCGACCGATGCGCCGGAAGCGACCGCCGAAGCGACCGCCAGCCCCAGCGCCACGGCACGCCCGGCCGCCAGCCGGACGCCCAGCGCGACCCCCAGCCCGACGGCGACTCTGCCGGTGGCGCGCGCCTGCCTGCGTTTGGGGGCGCCCCAGGCGTTGCCGGAAGTGGGTTTTGGCGACCTGCCGGAAGAAATTCTGAATTTTCTGAATGCGGGCGGCGCGCCGGAAGATTTGGCGAGCGAGCTGGTGGGGCGTTTTGCCGCCAGCCTGCCGCGCCCGGTGGCCGTGACCGACCTGACCGGCGATGACCTGGCAGATATGGCAGTGGCGATTGTAGACAGTACGAGTGAGAGCGAGAATAAGCCGGGGGCGTTACTGTTGTTCAACTGTGTGGCGGAGGGCGAAGGCTACCGGTTGGTGCAAATTGAACTGCCAGCGCCCGATTTTGGCGCGCCGCGCATTGTGCATGTGCAGGACATCAATGCCGATGGGGTCAACGAACTGATTGTGAGCAGCGCGGCCTGTACCGACCAGGCCTGCTTTGAGGACGCGCGCATTCTGGCCTGGGATGGCACGCTGTACAGCAACCGGCTGGACGGCACGACGGTGGACCTGCCCAGCCCGGATATGCAGATTACGGACTTTGACCTGAACGGCGTGTTTGACATGGAAGTGGCGAGCAATGGCTACGGCTCGGTGCAGGCCGGGCCGCAACGGCAGACCATCCGGCGCTATGTATTTGAGCCGGGCGGCGGGTTGTGGCAACTGGCGGCGGAGACGTTGGCGGCCAGCCCCTTCCGGGTGCATGTGCTGCACGATGCCGAAGCGGCGGCGCGGGCGGGGGATTTCCCGGTGGCGCTGGTGCTGTATCAGGAAGTCATTGCCGATGACAGCCTGACGGACTGGATTTCGCCAACCCATGAACGCCCGATATTGACGGGCTATGCGCGCTACAAACGGGTGGTGATACTGGCTTTTCAGGGCGCGCTGGATGCGGCCGCCAATGAACTCGACCAGCTCTATCAGGCCCAGCCGCCGGGTAGCCGCGGGCATGGGTACTGGGAGATGGCAGATGCTTACCTGAACGGCCTGCTCTCCGGCGGCGCGGGAGATGGCTGCCTGGCGGCGCAGACCTACGCGGCCACAAATGCGGGGGCGGTACTGGTGCCGCTGGGCCCGGCGGTGTACGGCTACGCCAACCCGGAAATCACCCTGCTGGACATTTGCCCCTAAGAAGTTGTTTAACAAGTTCTTCGAGCTCGCTTAATTGGCATCTTCGATTGAGAACCTTGAGTGAACTTGACGCGTAGGGGCGCAGCATGCTGCGCCCCTACTACTATTTCAAGGACTTCTTAAACAGCTTCTAAGGGAGTGTACAGCTTGGATGGGACAGGAATCGACGCTTTAGCGGAGAACCTGCCCGGCGCTCGGCTAAAGCCTCGCCTCCAGTTCTGCACTGATACGAAGATATACACTCCGCCCGTAAAACCGGGCTTGACAGTCGGGCTTGGGAATCGGTAAAATACTTAAAGACGATTGATTTACTGGACTATTGAATGAAACTCTCCAAACGCGGTGAATACGGCCTGCGGGCGATGATTTTTCTGGCGGTGCATGCCAGTGAGAGCGCCCTGTTCCCCATTGGCGTGATTGCCGAACGTGAAAACATCCCGGAGCGTTTTCTGGAGCAAATTTTGCTGGCACTCAAGAATGCCGGCCTGCTACAAAGCAAGAAAGGCGCGGCGGGCGGCTATTCGCTGGCGCGGCCGGCGGAAAAAATCACGCTGGGCGAGATTGAGCGGGTGCTGGATGGCCCGCTGGCGCCCATCCGCTGCGTGAGCCAGATGGCCTACCAGCCGTGCGACTGCCCGGATGAAGCCGCCTGCGGCCTGCGGATGGCGATGTTCGAGGTGCGGGCGGCGGTGGCGGGGGTGCTGGACCGCACCAGCCTGGCGGATGTGGCCGGGCAGGTACGGGCGGTCATTTAGGCAGTTTTTATTTCGCAATAAACTCTACTAAATCAGTAGATTTTATGTATAAAAACACAAGGAGAATGAAATGGAAAACAACGAGCAATTCCTGATTTTTCTGGCGGTGGGCTTCATCGCCCAGATTATTGATGGCAGCCTGGGGATGGCTTACGGGGTGAGCGCATCTTCGTTCCTGCTGACTTTTGGCATCCCCCCCGCCATCGCCAGTTCCAGCGTGCATGCGGCCGAGAGCTTCACCACTTTTGTCTCCGGCTTGTCGCACTGGCGGCTGGGGAATGTGGACTGGGAACTGGTGAAACGGCTGGCGCTGCCGGGCGTGATTGGCGGGGTGTCGGGGGCGTATTTGCTGACGAGCATTGATGGGGATGCCATCCGGCCCTGGATTTCAGCCTACCTGCTGTTGATGGGCGTGCGCATCCTGTTCAAGGCGTTTCGCAACCTGCCGGTGGAAGCCAGCCTGCGGGCGCACCCCTCGGTGCTGGGGCTGGCGGGCGGCTTTATGGATGCGATTGGCGGCGGCGGCTGGGGGCCGGTGGTGACCACCACCCTGCTGGCGGATGGCCACCCGCCGCGCCAGACGGTCGGTTCGGTGAATCTGACGGAGTTTTTTGTGACTTTCAGCCAGTCGGTGACGTTCATTCTGACGATTGGGCTGACGCTGTGGCCGGTAATTGCCGGGCTGGTGCTGGGCGGCGTGGTGGCGGCCCCGCTGGGGGCACTGGCGGCGCGCAAAATTCCGGCGCGGGCGATGCTGATTCTGGTCGGGCTGACGATTATCGTATTGAGCGTGCGTACGATCATATTGGCACTAATGTAGGCGAAAGACTAGGCCTTGACAGTCAAGAACAAATGTACTATTTTTAAGAAGAACCCCCAAGGAAACCCTGATGCCCATATCAAAACCTCTACGCGAATCGGTATTGGCCTTTGCCGCCCTGACCCAGCCCCTGCCGGATGAACGACTGGATGTAGTATGGAATTGGCGCGGATATGAAGAAGGCGTGCGTTTTATTCACTTCCGGATGCTGGAAGAACTGAACTGGCTGGCCGCGCAATTGGGGGCCAACGCGGCACAAACCGCCGCCCAGCGAACGCTGGCCCAACACCACGCAGCGTGGTGGGATTTGCAAAGCGTGCTGCTAGGGGTAAGCGATAGCCTGCTGGACCAGGAACCGACAGCTGGTGAATGGACGCTTCGGCAAACGCTCAACCATCTTATTGAAGTCGAATGGGCTCACACAAAAATCAGCGAATTTGCACTCCAGCAAGCCCGAGCCGGCAAAACCGAGCTAATGCCCGTGCCGGAAGAAGAATTTGAGCCACACTTTGTCACGCGGGGCGGGTTTAGCCGGGCGATATTTGAAGGCACGCTGGCAGATATCCAGGCGTTTCATGAAACTACGCACCAGAAAGTTTTGGAAGCATTTTGGGATGTACAGGCTGACGAGCTCACCCTGAAAGCCCCGTTCTGGGAGCCGGAAGCCTTTGAAATCGCCTTCCGGCTGGGACGGTTCGCCTCGCACATGACACAGCATACGGTCCAAATTGAGAAGAATCTGGCACGGCTGGGTCACCCGCTAAACGAGGCCAGCCGCCTGCACCGCCGAATTTTTGCGGCTTTGGCAGGAGTTGAGAGCCTGTGTGTGGGGAGAGAAGTGGAACCGATGGAGTGCCGCGAAACGACAGAATATCTTGGGCGACTAACCAGCGAGGCTAAGTCTGCGTTGGATCTGGCAACAAGAACATGGTGGAACGCCTGCTGGGGCACGACCTGGCGCCCAGCCGGGAACTGCTGGGGGTATGCCTGGGCCTGACCGACGCGGAATGGAACC
>CAZEQN010000166.1:0-5911 GCA_964514335.1 uncultured Anaerolineaceae bacterium | reverse complement strand
GAAACGGCACGGTGAGGATGGCGTAATCGGCGGTGGCACTGGCGCGGCCGGCGCGGGTCTGGTAGCGGATGGTGACCGCGTCGGCGTCCTGCTCGATGGCGGTCATTTTGGCGCCGAAGCGGATTTCGTGGCGCAGTTCGGGCAGGAAGGCGCGCGGCAGGTGGTCCATGCCGCCCTTCAGTTGCAGCATGTCGGTGTAAAAATGCCCCGCCTCTTCGCGGAACAATTCAAGGAAGGACGCATTCATCAGGGCTTCCTGGTCGGCCAGCAGGCCGAACATTTCAATTGCGCCTTCCGACCAGCCACTGCCTTCCAGAAACTCGCGGGTGGAACAATCATCGTAATCGCGCAAAATTTCGGCCCAGCCGGCTTCGCGGTCGGTTTTCAGTTTGGCCAGCAGCGGCTGGAGGGCGGCTTCCCACAGGGCGCTGTGGGATTGGCCGCGTTCGTGGGCGGCGGTTTCAAAGCCGAGAATGTCCGGGTTGGCGAGGGCTGTGCGGATGCGGTAGCGCTGGCCGTGCAGATAGTAGTAAGCTTCCGGGTTGCCCATGGTGAATGGCAGCGTGGCGAGCTTGAACTTCTCAATATAGGCCATCGTCAGGTCGTGCGATTTGGGGATGCGCATCGCCCCGGCTTCGGCATACAAGCCATCACTGAAAGGCTCGCGCAGGGTGAGCACCCGCCCACCGACCCGCCCCTGGGCTTCCAGCAAGGACACGGTATGCCCGGCGCGTTTGAGTTCGTAGGCGGCGGCCAGGCCCGCCATGCCGGCCCCCACCACAATGACGCTCGCCGGGCGGCTGGTTTTGGGCAGGCCTTTGCGGATAATGTTCAGGTGGGTTTGGCTCATGGAATACTCCTCTGGTTTGATTATAGGGCGGGCGCGGGCAGAGTCAAGCGACTTTACCCGCGCCCGCCGTGTGCCTCTCCAGAGGAAGAGTGGGCGTTAGCGTTCGCGCCAGGCGTTGGAATCAGGCACAAACAGCGGCTCGCCGAACTCCGCCACGCCAAACTCGGCGATTAACTGCTGGGCTTCGAGCGAGACCAGCCAGTCAATGAACTGGTTGGCGAGCTCGTTGTGGATGGCTTCGTTCTTGTCCGGGTTGACGGCGATGACGCCATAGGGATTGAACAGAATCGGGTCGCCTTCCAGCAGGATGACCAGTTCGGTGCCTTCCAGGGTGCGGGCGAGGTAGGTGGCGCGGTCTGAAAGCGTGTAGCCGGTCAGTTCGTCGGCCATCGTCAGCACCGCCCCCATGCCCTGCCCGGCAGACACATACCAGTCGCCGGCCGGTTGCAATCCGGCGGCAGCCCAGATTTCCAATTCCTTGGCATGCGTGCCGGATTCATCGCCGCGTGAGATGAAGGTCACGCCCGCCGCCGCAATCCGCCCCAGCGCTTCCGCGGCATTGGCCGAACCCGCCACGCCGGCGGGGTCAGCCGCCGGGCCGAGCAACACAAAGTCGTTGTACATTACGTCTTCGCGGCGGATGCCATCGCCAGCGGCCATGAATTCGTCTTCCTGCGGGCGGGCATGCACCAGCAGCACATCCGCATTGCCATCCCGGCCCAGCTGGAGGGCCTGGCCGGTGCCAACCGCCACGACTTCCACCGTGGCGTTGTATTGCTGCTCAAAGTGGGGCAGCAGATAGGCCAGCAGACCGGAATTCTCGGTGCTGGTGGTGGTGGCGAGCGCCAGCCGTTGCGGTTCGGCCGGGGCGGCCGGGCCGCAGGCCGCCAGCAGCAGCATGGCGGCCAGTAAAAGGAGGGTGATGCGGTGGGCTTTCATGGTTTCTCCATTTCATTAACCGGGCCGGGTTGCCCGGCGGGGTGCAGGGTCAATACACCATCTCGCCTTCAATGAAGGCGCGCGTCCGCGGGTTCTGTGGCTGGTCAAAAAATTGCTGGCGCGGGGCGATTTCCACCAACTGGCCGTGGAGCAGCAGGGCAACCCGGTCGGCGAGGCGGCGCGCCTGAAAGATGTTGTGGGTCACGAGGACGGCGGTGGCCCGGGTGGCGGCGCGGTGCTGCTGGATGATTTCTTCGATGAGATTGACATTGTAGGGGTCGAGATTGGCGGTCGGTTCGTCCAGCAGGAGTACATCCGGCTGGAGGGCGAGGGCGCGGGCCAGCGCCACCCGCTGGGCTTCGCCGCCCGAAAGGGTGCGGGCGGGGGCGGCGGCCAGCTCGGCCAGGCCGACGCGTTCCAGCAGGGCAGTGATTTCCTGGCGCGGGTTGGGCCGGCCGCGCAGGCCGAGGCCATAGGCGATGTTCTCGGCCACGCTGCGGTTAAGCAGGGCCGGGCGTTGAAAGACGGTGGTGATGCGGCGGCGGGCGGCCAGCGGCGGCGGCTGGCTGGCGGTGTAGGTCTGGCCGTCAAAGGCGATGCGACCGCGGGTGGGGGCTTCCAGAAAATTCAGCAGGCGCAGCAGGGTGCTTTTGCCCGCCCCGCTGGGGCCGAGGATGGCCAGCAGTTCGCCGGGCCGGATTTCCAGGGCGGGCAAATCCAGCACGCGGCGGCCATTGTATTCGTGGGCGAGGTCGGTGAGGCGGAAGCCGGCGGTCATGGGTCGAGGGTTTTGCCCTGCAATGTGAGCAGGGCGAAGTTGGCGAGGAAGGACAGGCCGAGCAGCACGCCGCCCAGAGCCAGGGCAAGGTCAAAGTTGCCTTTGCTGGTTTCCAGCACGATGGCGGTGGTCAGGACGCGGGTGTGCCCGGCGATGTTGCCGCCGACCATCATCACCGCCCCGACTTCCGAGATGATGCTGCCGAACCCGGCGATGATTGCCACCAGCACGCCGGCGCGCGCCTCGCCGAGGATGGTGGCGGCGGCCTGCACTTCGGATGCGCCCAGGGCGCGTACCTGCAGGCGCAGGTTGGGGTCCACGGCCATCACGGCCGCGGCGGTCAGCCCGGCCACCAGCGGCAGCGAGAGAATCGTCTGGGCGAAGACCATGGCGGCGGGGGTAAAGAGCCGCGGCAGCAGGTCAGGCGGCAGGCCGGCCAGCCAGCCGTTGCGCGAGAGCAGCAGATAGACGAACAGGCCAACGACCACCGGCGGGAAGCCCATGCCGGTATACAAAATCAGCATCAGCAGGCGGCGGCCGATGAAGCGGCGCAGGCCGGCCAGCGCGCCGAGGGGAATACCTATCAGGCTGCTGATGAGCAGCGCCAGGCCGGTAACCCGCAGCGAGAGGGCGATGATGTCAGTGAGTTCGCCGGGCATGGCCTAATTATACGGCTGCGGGGGGCGTCAAACCGGTTCGAGGGCCACGGCACACATCTTGTAGTCCGGGATCTTGGCTTTCGGGTCGCGGGCATCCAGCGTCAGCTCGTTGGCGGCGGCCTCGGCGAAGTGGAAGGGGATGAAGACCACCCCCTGCGGACTGCGCTCGGTGACGATGGCTTTGACCTTAATCTGGCCGCGCCGCGAGCGCACCCGCGCCCATTGGCCGTCGGCCAGGCCCAGCGCATCGGCATCCAGCGGGTGGACCTCCACGGTCGGGTCGGGGTAGATGTCGTCCAGTTTGCTGCGGCGGGTCATGGTGCCGCCGTGCCAGTGGTAGAGCACCCGGCCGGTGGAGAGGATGAAGGGATACTCCGGGTCAGGCAGTTCGGCTCCGGGGCGCACATCCAGGGCGGTGAACACGCCGCGCCCGCTGGGGAAGGTGTCTTCAAATAGATACGGCGAGCCGGGGTGGTCGGGGGTGGGGCAGGGCCAGTGCACGCCGTCCTCGCGCTGGAGGCGGGCATGGTCAATGCCCTGAAAGGCCGGGGTGAGGCGCGCCATCTCCTCCCAGATGTCGGATGGTTGCGTATAGTCAACACCGATGCTGGCCGGGCGACCCAGCAGGGTTTCGACCCGTTTGGCGAGGTCGCAGAGGATGGCCCAGTCTTCGCGCGCCTGGCCGGGGGCAGGCACCGCCGGGCGAATCAGTTGCACGCGGCGGTCGGTGTTGGTGAAGGTACCCCCCTTCTCGGCAAACGAAGCAGCGGGGAAGAGGATGTCGGCATATTCGGAGGTCTCGTTCAGGAAGATGTCCTGCACCAGCACGAACTCCATCTGCTCCATCACATGCCGCGAATGGCGCAGGTCGGGCTCGCTCATCAGCGGGTTTTCGCCCATGATGAGGTAGGCGCGGATGATTTTGCTGGCGGCGGCATCCACCATTTCCATCACGGTCAGGCCGGGTTCGGGGTTGAGGGCTGTGCCCCAGTCCTGCTCGAATTTAGCCCGCACGTCATCATCTGCCACCGGCTGGTAGGCGGTGAAGACATGCGGCAGGCCGCCCGAGTCCGAGCAGCCCTGCACGTTGTTCTGGCCGCGCAGCGGGTTGAGGCCGGTGCCGGGCTTGCCGATGTGGCCGCACAGCAAGGCCAGGTTGGCCAGCGAGAGGGCGTTCTCGACCCCATGCACCGACTGGCTGATACCCATGCCCCAGTAAATCGCGCCGGTGCGGGCGTTGGCGAACAGGCGCGCCGCGGTGCGGATGTCTTCGGCCGGTACGCCGCTGATTTGGGCGGCCCACTCCGGGGTGCAGTCCATAATGGCGGCGGCATAGTCCTTAAAGCCCTCGGTGCGGGCATCAATGAATTCCTGGTTGAACAGTTCCTCGGCCACGATGACCTGCGCCATCGCCTGAAAGATGGCGACATCTGTGCCGGGTTGCTGGCGCAGCCAGACCTCGGCGAACTCGGTCATTTCAATCTGGCGCGGGTCAACCACAATCAGTTTGGCCTGATTGTTGACGACCGCCTCGCGCAGGAAGGTGCTGATAACCGGATGGGTTTCGGTGGTGTTGGAGCCGGTAACGATGAAAACATCCAGGTCTTTCATCTCGGCGATGCTGTTGGACATCGCCGAGGAGCCGATGGCGATGGTGAGGGCGGTGACGCTGGCGGCATGGCACAGGCGGGCGCAGTGGTCTACATTGTTGCTGCCCAGCACGCCGCGCACGAACTTCTGGAAGACGTAATTGTCTTCGTTGGTGACTTTGGCCGAGGCAAAGGTTCCGAAAGCCGCCGGGCCGTGCTGCTGGTGGATTTCCGTGATGCGGCGGGCGGCCAGTTCCAGCGCTTCTTCCCAGGTGGCCTCGCGAAAGCCTTCCAGCCCCACCGGCTGGCGCGGGGTCACGCCAAAGTCCTTGCGAATCAGGGGCGTGGTCAGGCGGCCCGGGTGGTGGACGAAATCGACCCCGAAGCGGCCCTTGGCGCACAGGCGGCCATAATTGGGAGCGACATCAAACGGCGCATCGACTTTGAAGATGTGCTCGTCCTTAATGTGCAGATTGACCTGGCAGCCGACCCCGCAATAGGGGCAGGTGCTGCGCACGATGGATTCAGCCTGTATCATTGGGCGTCTCCTTTTTCATCCTGGGCGCGGCGCTGGTTGCGCTTTTCGCGCCGGATGCTGTCATAGTCCAGCCCCTGCTGGAGGTAGATTTCGGTCTTGCTGATGAGGGCGTGGGTGGGGCAGACCGCCACGCAGTTGCCGCAGAAGACGCAGGTGGTCTCCGGCATGGGGGCATTGAAGAAGGTGGTGACATGGCTGTGGTAGCCGCGCCCGCCGGTGGAGAGGGCATAGGTGAATTGCAGGTCATCGGCACAGGCCTGCACGCAGCGCCAGCACATCAGGCATTTGTCATAATCGCGCACATAGAAGGGGTTGTCATCCAGCATCGCCGGGGCGCGCCGCTCTGCGCCCGGGAAGCGTGCCCGGTCAGCCTGGTAGTCATCCATCTGTTGCTGGATTTCGGGCGCCTGCGAAAGGTCAATGCTGGCGTTGAGCATTTCCAGCAGGGTGCGGCGCGCCCGCGTGACGCGCTCGCTGGTGGTGTGGACCACCATGCCCTCGGCAGCCGGAGTAACGCAGGCCGGGGCGAGGACGCGCCAACCCTCCACTTCCACCACG
>CAZEQN010000165.1:5254-5921 GCA_964514335.1 uncultured Anaerolineaceae bacterium | reverse complement strand
GCGGGCGCGGCGGCAGCAGGTGGTGAATGCGCTCGTTGCGGTGGCCGACCACCATCACCGTCATTTCTATCGGCACATTGCGGTTCAGGCGGTTATCGGCAATCACGGCTTCATTGACTGAATCGGCGGTCACGAGTTGTTTAATCAGGCCGTCGTCTTCAATGCTGATGGCGCTGATGAGGCCATAGACCTGCAGGCCGTTGCCGAGCGGGGCGCGCACCAGCGCGCCGAACTCCGGGGCTTCCAACTGGCTGACCTTGCAGCCGACCACGAACTCCGTGGTGCTGCCGCGCAGCATGCGCCCGATTTCATATTGCTGGCTCATTTTCTACTCCTCTGGGTGTCCTTGAAACGGCCCTTGGCCGACTGCCGCCCGGGTTTTATGCCGTGTTTGAGCAGTTCCTGGGCAATCATGCGTTCCAGTTGTTCTTTTTCATCACGGCTGACGACCGCGATTTCATGGGCGCGGTGCAGCAGGTAAGGGTAGGGGATGTTGCCGGCAATCTGGCACTGGCGCACCAGGATGCCGTGCAGTATATCCAGCATGGCGGCGTTTTGCGCCACCCAGGCCGGGATTTCCACCCGCACCAGCCAGGGGTCATCTTCTTTCAGCGAGACATTGAGATAGAAGAAATGCAGGGCGAGCTGGTTCTGGTACTTGCTGGCG
>CAZEQN010000165.1:0-5244 GCA_964514335.1 uncultured Anaerolineaceae bacterium | reverse complement strand
TTTGGTCTGCATGCCGAACACCGCCGAACGCTGGCCGGGCCCGAGCAGCTCGGCCAACAGGGCGCGGTCGGTGATGCCCTGCAACGGGCGCTGGCGGTCGACCTCGCTCAAGCGGCCCTCCGCTTCCAGCAGGGCGATTTCCAGGGTGCGCACCAGCAGGGCGCTGGCGGGTTTGTCCACATAGCCGGCAGTGATGGAGTCCATCACATGCAGGGCTTCCAGCGTTTCCAGAAATTTCTGGAATTGCTCGCTGTTCAGTACGGCTTCGTCGCGGCTCCACAGTTCCAGCGGGCCATCCGTGAGGGTCAGCACCGGGGCGGGCAGCCCGGCGGCCAGGCCAATCAGCACCTCGCGTTCGCTCAAGTCGCGCATCAGGGCCACCTGGGCTTCGGTCAGCAGGCCCTTGTCGGTGTAGATGTCCGGGTCGTAGAACAGGTCGCTGCGGATTTTGGTGGCCGGGGCGGTCGTATCGCCGAGGTGGGTGAGGATCGAACCGACATTGACCACGCAGTATTCGTACTCGGCCTGGCGGTCGGGGTTGATTTGCGAGCCATCCGCGGCGATGAGGGTCGCGGCGGCGGGTTCGGGCGGTAGCGGCTGGGCGTGGTTGAGGGCTTCCTGGGTGGGGATGGCGCAGCGCAGGTTGGGGCTGATGCTGGCCGCCCGGCTGACCTTCTCGCGCAGGGCCTCTACCTGGGTGGCTTCGCTGTCCAGCAGGCCAGCGGCTTTTTCCTGCAGGGCGCCCAGTTTGGCGGCGCGGGCTGGGGCGCTTTCGCCCAGTTTTTTGACCTGTTCCCGTACTTGTTGAAAATCGAGTGACATCTTTCGCCCTTATCGTCAGAACATTTGTTTGCAGTATTGTACATGGAATCGGTGGGATGGGCAAACGCAGAGATGAGAAGAAAGGTCAACGGGTGGATGAGTGCAGGAGGAACACAAAAGAGAAAGGTCAACGGGTGGATGAGTAATGAGTAGATGAGGAAAGACGTAACGTTTATCGGGAGCTTGCGTTTCCATTGCCTCATTGCCTCATTGCCTCGCTTTTCGGGAACAAAACCGCTTCCGGCGGCGTCTAATTCGCAGTACACTCAAACCAGGAGAAAAAAACCATGAAACTCAAAACGCTTTCCCTCTTTGTCTTGCTGGCCCTCGTCCTGACCGCCTGCGGTTCGGGCGGCGGGCTGACCACCACCCCGGCCGAGCAGCCGCGCGTCATCAGCGTGAACGGCACCGGCGTGGTGACTCTCACGCCGGATATGGCGACGATCCAGATTGGCGTGAACACCGAGAACGCCAGCGCCGAGCGCGCCGTAGCCGAGAACACCCAGCAGGCGGATGCGATTCGGGCGGCGCTGGATGGCTTTGGCATCGCCGAGGAAGACATCCAGACCAGCAACTTCAGCATCTACCCGCGCCAGGACTATGACATCAACGGCCAGATTACCGGCGTGACGTATGTGGTGCAGAATACCGTCACCGTGACCATCCGTGACCTGGACAGCTTTGGGCGGGTGCTGGATGCGGTGGTGCGCTCGGGGGCCAACAACATCTATGGCATCACCTTTGATGTCGCTGACCGCGAAGCGGCCTACGCCCTGGCGCTGGAAGCTGCGGTAGCCAACGCCCGTGCCCGCGCTGAAATCATGGCCGCCGCTGGCGACGTGCAACTCGGCGAGGTGGTAAACATCAACGCCTATGTCGGTGGCGGTGGCGGCGTGGTCTATGCTGAAACCCGCGCCCTGGATGCCGCCGGCGGAGCCGTGCCGATTGCGCCGGGCTCGCTGAATATCACGCTGGATGTGCAGGTGGTGTTCGGAATCAAGTAGGGCGGGGACATAAGTAAACAAGGAAACAAGTATCAAGTAAATAAGTATCAAGTAAACAGGTATCAGGGCTTTGAGTTCTGTGATGAATTCAAGGCCCTGATACTTGTATACCTGTTTACTTGTTTGTCTACCTGCCTACCTGTCTACTTTTTTTCTATCCCCAGCGCGCCGGAGGTGGGCGCGGGCCACGGCATGGCGCTGTGCTTTGCCAGCAGGTCATCCAGGGCCGTGGTGATAACGGGTGGCAGCGGGGCCGAGCGGCGCGTGCTCAAATCAATGTGAATGCCGAGGAACTCGGAGGTGGCGGCCAGCGAGCCATCTTCCTTTTGCATGAAGTGCATGGCGTGAATCAGCTTGTCCGAGCGGGCGATGGCGCGGCTGCGCAGGCGCACAGTTTCGCCGATGCGCACCTCGGAAAGATAGCGGGTGTGGCCTTCCAGCGCAAACGAGGCATAGCCGGACTGGGTGTGGTACTCACGCCCGAAGCCGAACTGCTCGTAAAAAGCCCAGGTGGCCCGGTCAAACAGGTGGGTGTAGTACATGACGTTCATGTGGTCCAGGAAATCCGAGAAGTCGGGCGGAACGGTAAACTCGTAACCGAGGGGCAGTTCGTTGAGGTTCATGCGGGGAATTATAGCCGCGGCCGCTCAATCTTGACAATGATACCAATAGTGATACTATATACCTGTGACCAGAATTGCTGACCTGCTCGCCCGCATGCGCCGCAATCCCAGCGGTGTGGCGTTCAGAGACCTGTGCAAAGTGTGCGACCATTACTTTGGCGAAGCGCGGCAGCAGTCGGGCAGCCACAGAATCTACAAAACCCCCTGGCCGGGCGACCCGCGCGTCAATATCCAGAACAGCAAAGGCAAGGCCAAGGCCTATCAGGTCAGGCAGGTTCTGAAAGCGATAGAAAAATTGGAGCAAGACGATGTTAAAAAATGATCACTACACCTACCGCGTCACCTGGGCCGATGAAGACGGCGAATATGTGGGACTGTGCGCTGAATTCCCCGGTTTGAGCTGGCTGGCCGGAGAGCCCGAAGCCGCGCTGCGCGGCATCCGCCGGGTGGTGGCGGACGTGGTGGCCGACTTGCAAGCCAATGGCGAGCCGGTACCGGAAGCGCTCTCGCTGAAAAATTACAGCGGACGATTCATGGTGCGCATCCCGCCGGATTTGCACCGCCGCCTGACCCAGGAGGCCGCCGAGGCCGGGGTGAGCCTGAACCGGTTGGCGGCTGACAAGCTTAGCCGCAATCAGAGTTAGCGTATCAGGGGCAGGGCGCGGTTCGAAGTACAATCGCTGTGATGCACACGCAAACGATTCCCGACCCCACCGCCGCCGGACTCTCCGCGGCGGGCGTGGCGCGGCTGGCCGAGGTGTTGCACGCCCAGTACACCGCCGGGCAGTTCGCCGCCGCCCAGTTGGCGGTGCGGCGGCGCGGGCAACTGGCGGTCAACCTCGCGATAGGCACGGCGCGCGGTAAACCCGTCACGCCGGATACGCCGTTTCTGGTCTTTTCGTGTTCCAAGGCCTTCACCGGAATCTGCGTCCACAAATTAATCGAAGAGGGGCGGCTGGCGATGGATGCCCGCGTGACCGACTACTGGCCGGAGTACGGCCAGCACGGCAAAGGGGACACCACCCTGCGGCAGGTGTTCCTGCACCTGGCGGGCATCCCCGGCCGTGACCTGACCCGCCAACTGGCCTTGTGGCCGTTCTGGGGCGCGGCCACCCGGCATGTGGCCGGGCTGCGGCCGGAAACCCCGCCGGGGGCGCAGATGGCCTACCATCTGGTGAACTACGGCTGGATTCTGGGCGAGGTTGTGCGGCGCGTGACCGGCCAGCCGATAGACCGCTATCTGCATGAAAACTTCATCGCCCCGCTGGGGCTGACCCGCACCTGGCTGCGCCTGCCGAGCCACGAACTGCGCCACACGCCGCGCCTCTCGGCGGCCTGCGAAGACCAGAAACATCTGCCCGCCTTTTACAACCTGCCCATCATCCGGCGGGCGCTGGTGCCGGCCTCCAGCCTGCACTCCACCGCCGCCGACCTGGCCGTGTTCTACCAGATGTTGCTGAATGGCGGGGAGTATGCCGGGCGGCGCTACCTGCAACCGGAGACGATTGCGGCCGCCACCACGCTCGGCTATGAGGGCTACGATGCCAGTTTTGACCGCACGGTGCGCTTTGCCTATGGCTTTCACCTCGGCGGGTTGCAACCCGCGCCCGGCGACCCCGGCCCGACGATGGGGCATGGCAGCAGCATCCGCACCTTCGGGCATTTCGGCAACCGCACCTGCATGGCCTGGGCCGACCCGAACGCCGAACTGGCGGTGGCCTTCACCAGCGACCGGATTCTGGCGAACCGCCCCAACCGGGCGCGCTGGACGGAAATCAGCCACGCGGTGTGGGACGCGCTGGGGTGAAGCGGAAACCCGTCAGAATCAAACGGAGACAACCCGGCAAGGGTTGCCTCCGTTTTGTTGCACATAGATTTGAGATAGAGAAAGACTTTGCGCTATTCGAGATACGCTTCCAGGATGGAAGGCGCACCTGGGTCATCCACATGTAGCGCATGGTCGTAATCCCCGGCTGAAATTGGCACTGGCTCCAGGCGCATTGCCTTCTGGATACCAAACTGTTCAAACAAGCGGGTTGTGAAGGCAGTAATCGCCGTCAGCAGGGCGTAGCGGTATTCCTGCATCTTCAACGACTGCCACTCCACAATTGAAGCCATCGCGCCCTGTACTTTTGCTTTTGTGCGTACGATGCGATGAATTTGCTGCGGGTGGCGGTAACCCAGCGGTGAAATCAGCATCAGATGGGCGGCAATCGCCAGCACGATGAAGGACACCAGCGCAATCCAGCCGCCTTCATGCCACTTGCCAATTAACTGTCCGAGGAAAACGATACCCGCCAGACCGACTGCAAAAGTCGCGCCCAGCACGCCCCAGGTTCGCTTCCAGCCGGTGAAATGGGTCTGGATGTGGCGGCGGACCGCCAGCGCCATGGCCGTGATGGGCATGAACACGCCCACGCCATAGAACGGCACGGCGACAGTCGTTTGCCCGCGTACCAGAAACATGATGATGACCGCCAGACCAAAGGTGATGGTAACGGAACGGGTGAAGGTGCCGCGCGGGTCGCGATAGACAATCGCTTCCGGAAATTCGCCAATCGCCACATCGCGCCATTCGGTTGCCTGTGCATCCTGAAAAGCGGTCATGGAGGCCGCCGCCAGCATCATCACCGCCAGTATCTGATAGGCCCAGAACAGGATCACTCCGCCGGGGATTTCGCCAAAGCCGATGAATGCGAGATTGCCCACCAACGTACGCCCAAAGGTGCCATCAAAGACCTCAAAGCGGATGGAGAAGAAAGTCAGGAAGAGGGTCGTCAGGCCACCATAGAACA
>CAZEQN010000164.1:0-6019 GCA_964514335.1 uncultured Anaerolineaceae bacterium | reverse complement strand
TAGATGCATAACTTGAGAAATTTTGTCATCCCGGGCAAGCCGACGCTGCGAAGCAGCGTGCGGCCAAGAGAGTTGGCGTGCCAACTCCGGGATCTCGGCCAACCCCTTCTTTTAGGCCAGCTTGCTGGAAAACGACCGCGCCTCGCGCCCTTTCGGCTCCGTTCGGGGCCAGCCTGCTGATCGCCCTGCAAATGATTTCACGCTAACAATTTCAAGCAGAAATTCAATCTAACTGGCACTAATTCAAGCCCATCTTTTCTACACTCGGCAGGTCCACCCCGGCCGCCCCAATCAGCCACAGGGTAAAGAAAGCCGCCTCGCGCATCTCGCCTTCCGGTCCGGTCAGCGCCTGGTACAGCGCTGGCAGGTTGTTACGCGCCGCGCTCGGGTGCTGGCGCAGCAGGTCCATGCCCGCCAGTTGCTCTTCCTCGCTGCCTTCGCGCAGCGCCAGCCCGACCGTCTCCCACGCCGATTTTTCGGTCACGCCCATGCCATGTTTGCTGGCAAAGGCAATCAGCCACGGGGTTTCATGCAGCAGCGGCTGCGGCGCGGGCACGCGCAACCGGCCCACCTGCGCCATCGCTTCCAGCCCCTGCTGGGCGGCGTTGCGCACCACCCACTGGCTGTCTTCGACCTGAATCGTTTCCAGCAATTGCGTGGCCCAGGCTTCATGCCGCAACCGCGCCAACCCAAAAACCACCGCCCGGCGCACGGCCAGGTCATCCACCGTGGCGCCTTCCTTCAGCACCGCGTAGCCTTCTTCAGGGTGGTTGGCCAGCGCTTCGGCGGCCGCCTTGCGCAAACTCTCGTCACCCTGCAACAGGGCAGTCGTTACGGCTTCCAGCGCCGGGGTCGTGCCAATCGCCACCAGCGCCAGGGCCGCCGCCCGCCCCAGCAGGCCGGAGGCTTCATACAGAATCTGGGTCAACGGCTCCACCGCCTTGGTATTGCGCGTCAGGCCGCAACCCAGCGCCCCCAAAATGCGGCTGGAAGGGCTGGGCGCGCCCAGCATCTGCCGGAACAATGCCCCAATGCTCTTTTCGCCGGAGAAAGCCAGGGCGGTCGTCAGGCGCAGGCGCAGGCCCAGCGCCAGGTCTTCGCGTTGCAGCAGGCCGGCCAGCGTGCGCAGCAGGTTGGCGCGCCAGGCGGCGTTGGCCGGGGCGTGGCGCGGCCATTGCCCGGCAATCAGGGTGGTGCGCAGCAGCGGGTCCTTATCATCCAGCAACGGATTCATCAGGCTGGTGATGTCGCCATTGGCGGCGATGAATTCCAGCGCCAGGGTGCGCCCGGCCCACGGCGGCTGCGGCAGCAGTTGGGTCGCTCCGCCGCGTGTGGCCAGACCGTTGCCCGCCAGGTAGCCCGCCACCAGCGGGTGACTGAATGAAATCCGCGAACCCGGCCGGTAGGTGAGCATCAGGCTCTTGACCAGTTCAGGCAGCATCCGGCGCACATTGCGCCCGGAGACTTCCTTGCCCTTGCGGCCTTTGCCTTTATCGGCCGGGGTGTCGTCCGCCAGGCTGTCAAGGTCTTCGGTCAGGAACGGGTCGGTCAGCAGGGCCGCGCCGCCGCTGGCGGTCGAGGCCGCTTCAGTTTTGAGGCTTTCGATCTCATCCTGGAAGTCGCTGGTTTCCAGCAGGGCATCCAGTTCGCTTTCAAAGTCGGCCAGCCCTTCCACCGGGCTGGCGCTGGCGGCCTCGCCTTCCGGGGCGGTCGGGTCTTCAAACGAAGACACGAAGCGTCCGGCCGCGTTACGGGCAATCACCGGGTTGAGGGTCAGGGTCATCTGGGCCGCCAGTTGTTCCATCGCCGGGCGGGCGTTGGCGATATCGGCCGTCATCCGCCGGATGTAGGCATCCAGCGCGTCGGCCAGCCGCGGCCCGCGCCCATCCCCCGCATAGGCCGCCCACGCTTTGAGCGTCAGCGCCAGCGGGGAGGCGGTATCGCCGCTTTCCAGCAGCCAGCTATTCAATACCAGCGGGTCAACCGCCGGCGGCAGGTTGGCGGCCCAGGGTTCATCCACCACATGTTCCTGCCACAATTCCGCCCAGCGCGCCAGGAAGGCCGCCGCTTCGTCCCGGCTCCAGGCAGCCATCGCCACCGGGTGCAGGCCGAGCGGCTCCATCACGCTCAAATCTTCCGGCGCCGCCGCCGCAATCAGGCGGTTGCCCGGGTAACGGTTCTGCACGTCCGTCAGAAATTCCACGATGTTGTTCTGGGCGGTCGGGGGCAGTTCATCCAGCCCATCGACCAGCAGCAGGGCCAGGCCATTTTCAAAAATCGCCACCAGGAACTGCGGTAGTTGCGCTTCCACAATGGTGCTGACTTTTTCGGCCAGCGCATTGTAGAGGACATCCAGAGGTTTGTTGGCATCCCGCGGCGGCAGGGCCAGGTCGGCGGCATGCACATACACCGGCACGCGCCCGGCCAGCCCGGCCCCCAGGGTGGCATCCTGGCGGGCGGCCCGCAGCGCCAGCCGCGAGAGCGCCACAGTTTTGCCGCTGCCCAGGCGACCGACCAGCAGCAGATTCGCGCCCTGGGCCAGCGCTTCAGACAGGCTTAGCGTGAGCGCGCCAAAAGCGGCTGGCGTTTCCGGCCAGTCCGGCAGGTAGGGCAGGGTCTGGGTGGTGATGTCTTCAATCGGGATTTCGCCATCCGGCACAATCGGGGCGGGCGGCGCCAGCAAGCGGGCGGGTAAAGCGATTTCATCCAGCGCGAACAGCGGGGCGGCCAGATGGTTGGTTTGCAGCATCTTGACCACATCCCCCCGGAAGCGCACTTCAATACTGGTGGACAGCCCGGCCTTGACCGAACTGACCTGTTCCTTTACGGCTTCACGCGTCTGGCGCAGAATCGGGCGCAGTTGCTGCAGGAAGACCAGCAGCAGCACCCCGGCCAGAAAGCCCAGCCCAAACGAGGGCAAATGGATGGCAAAGTTCAGAAAATCCATCAGCCGCTCACCATGATTCGGCCGCAGTCGGCGCATTGCGCCAGTTGGTTGGGCGAGCGGGCGGCCTGGGCCTGGGCTGCCGTGAGGGTCGCGCCACAGGCCGGGCACTCGGGTTCAGATACTGCCACCACCGCCAGCCCTTTGCGGCTTTTGCGCAGGCTTTCATACAATGTCAGGCCCTCGGCGGCGATGTCCGGCAGCAACCCGCTGCGGGCGCTATCCAGCGTGTGCACTTGGGCCAGCAGGGTTTTCTGTTCACCGAGCATCGCCTGGTTGTCGGCTGCCGCGGCGTTTTTGGCCGCTTCCAGCGTGGTCAGGGCGACTGCCAGCGCCTGGTCGGCTTCTTCAAAGGCCACCATCGCTTCGAGCTGGATTTCTTCCAGCCGCGCCAGGTGGCGGCCAAGGGCTTCGGCCTCGTGTTGCAGGTCGGCCAGTTCCTTGGGGTTGGTGATGCTGCCGCCGTACAGGGCGCGTTGATTGCTATCGATTTTCTCCTGCTGGGCGCTGACTTCGGCTTCGGCGTTGCGCAGGGCGGTTTGAGCTTCGTGCTGTCGCAGACGAGCGCTTTCGTGTTCCCCTTCTGCTTTCTGTACGGCCGGGTTGCCGCGCAGGGCGGCTTCAATCTCGGCCAGCCGGGCGCGGGCGCGGTCCAGGGCGCTGTCGGTTTTCTGCAATTCAAACAGGCGCAGCGGCTGGCTCATAGGGCTGATTATAGGTCGGGATGAGGGTTCTGGCAAGCGAACCCGGTCAGGTCGGGTAGAATGCAGGTATGGTTGCGCCCGCTGACCGCCGTTTTTTGCTGATTACTCTGCTGGTCTTCCTCTTACTCATCGGCCTGCCTGTCTTGCTGGCCGCCGCCACTGCCGGCCCGGACGATGTTTTCGGCGGCTTTCTCTACAACCCGATTGACGGCCATACCTATCTGGCCAAAATGCGCCAGGGCTGGTTGGGCGAGTGGCGCTACCAGATTCCCTTCACCCAGGAACTCTCGGATGGCGCTTACATTAACACCTTCTACCTTGCGCTCGGCCACCTTGCCCGTCTGACCGGGTTGCCGCTGGCGCTGGTCTTTCATCTGGCGCGCCTGCTCGGCGCGACGGCTCTTGTCTTCGCCCTCTACCATTTCGGGCGCGCCCTGTTTGAGACATCTGCCAGCCAGCGTCAGTTTCTCTTATTGGCTCTGTTCGGTTCCGGGCTGGGCTGGCTGGCGACCGCCGCCCCGGAATTGCCGCCGGATTTCACCATCCCGGAGGCTTACCCGTTCCTCGCTGCCTATGCCAACCCGCATTTTCCGCTCGGCATGGCCCTGCAGGTCTGGCTGTTTACGCCGCCCAAAGAGTCGCTCACCGGGCGGCGGGCCATCCTCGTGTTTCTGGCTGCGCTGGCGCTGGCGGCCATTTCCTCATTCAGTTTCCCGGTCGTGCTGGCTGCCTGGGGGCTGTGGGCAATCCGCCGTTCCGGAGCCTTCACCCGCAAGGATGCCTTTGCCTACACCCTTGTGCTGGGGTTGGGCGGTGGGTCGGTTCTGCTCTATTACTTGAATGCTCTGCGGGCTGACCCGGTGCTGGCCGGCTGGTCGGCCCAGAACCTCACGCCCCTGCCGCCGCTGTGGCAGGTGGCGCTGGCGTTTGCACCGGCCCTGCTGCTGGCCGTGCCCGGCGGGTGGGTGGCGCTGGACAAAAAATCGCATGCCAGCCTCTGGTGGCTGGTGGGGCTGTGGGCCGCCCTGACCCCCTTGCTGGCTATCGCCCCGTTTGAACTGCAACGCCGCTTTCTCTCCGGCTGGCAGGTGCCGCTGGCCGCCCTCGCAGTACTCGCTTTGAAAGATTACCTGTCGGAAGCCCGCGCCCGGCAAATCTGGCGGGTGGTGTTCCTGCTCGCCCTGCCGACCAATTTCATCATCCTGCTCACGGCGGGCTTTGCGCTGGCCAGCCGCCCGCCAGAAATCTATTTCACGGCCGGTGAAGTGGCCGCCCACCGCTGGCTGCTCGAAAACGCCCCACCCGGCGCGCTGGTACTGGCCGGGCCGGAGAGCGGCCTGCACCTGCCCGGCGCGGCCGCCGTGCGCGTGCCCTACGGCCACCCATTTGAGACGCTGGACGCCGGGCGCAGGGAAGGCGATGTACTGCGCTTCTTTGCCAACCCGGACGGTGAATCCTCTTTCTTCTATCTGATGTCTCTCCAGCCGGAATACATCTTTTACGGCCCGCGCGAAGCCGCCCTCGGCCCGCCGCCCACCGATTGGCCGGTCATATTCTTCAATCAGGATGTCCGCATCTATGTTGTGGACCGCCCTTAAGCGCGGCTGGCCGCTGCTGCTGGCCCCGTTGTTTCTGGCGCTTTCTGGTTTGAACGGCTTTCCATACCCCGCCCCGGAGGCCCGCTTTTCCGATTTCGCCATTTCCCATTTCCCCAACGCCCTTCACATCCGGCGCACCCTGTTGCAAACCGGCTGGCCGCCGCTATGGTCTGACCTGATTCTAAGCGGCTACCCTTTTTATGCCGACCCGCTCTCCGGCCTGCAGTACCCGCCCGGCTGGTTGGCGCTGCTCTTCCCGCTGCCTTTGGGTCTCAATCTGGTCGCCCTGCTACATCTTCTGGTCGGCGGCATCGGTATGGCGCTCTTCCTGCGCCAGCAGGGACTCGGCCAGCCGGCCGCCTTACTTGGCGCGCTGGCCTTCCAATGGCTGCCCAAATTCTGGGCCCATTACGGCGCCGGCCATCTCACCCTGTTCTACGCCTTCCATTGGCTGCCCTGGCTGCTGTGGGCCACCGGGCGGGGTGGGGGGCGGCTGCCCGGCCTGTTCCTCGGTCTGATGGCCCTCGCCGACCCGCGCGCCGCTGCTTATGGTGGATTGCTCTGGCTGGCATTTCAATTTGCGCATAGCCAATTTTCGAGAGAACTCCTCTTGAATATGCTCAAATCGTTGCTGCTGGCTTTCCTGCTGGCTGCTCCGCTGCTCTTGCCCCTATTGAACCTGCTTCCGCACACGACCCGCGCCGCCCTGACCCCGGCCGATGTACTCGCTCACTCGCTGCCGCCCGCCCGCTTGCTCAGCCTGCTTGTGCCGG
>CAZEQN010000163.1:0-6091 GCA_964514335.1 uncultured Anaerolineaceae bacterium | reverse complement strand
GGCGGTCCGCGACCTTCGACGGGATGCCGTAGAACTGCGCGAACATCCAGAGGTTTTCGCGCACGGTCAGCAGGCCGTAGCCGGAGGTTTCGCCACCCGAGACCATGTTGATGCGCGGTCGCACCATATCCGGCTGCTGGGCTACGTTGTAACCGGCCACCAGGGCCTCGCCGTGGGAGGGCGCCAGCAGGGTGGTGAGGATTTTGATGAGGGTAGTTTTGCCCGCCCCGTTGGGGCCGAGCAGGCCAATGAGCTCGCCGCGCGGCACTTCCAGATTGATGTCGCGCAGGGCGGTGAGTTCTTTGGGTTCTTCTTTTTTGCCGCCGCGCACTTTATAGACGCGGCCGAGATTTTTGGTGTAGATGGCGTGTTCCATGGTCTCCTCGTGAACAGATGATTTTGGGTCTGCCAGCCGGTTGATTCTACTACCGGAAGGTGGGTGCGGTTGAAATCAGGTGATTTGTGTCAAGAATGGGCGATTCTTGCAGAACTGTTGGGGGTTTGGGGGGATTTCGTAGGGTGGGCGTAGGTTAAGCGTCAAGCAGGAAAAGAAGGGCGAGGCTAAGATTACAGGGAGTAAAGGCGAATTGCCTCTTCTTCTCCTCCTTAATCGAGAGCCGGTTTGGCGTAACCGGCTCTCACTTTTTAACTCGTGTCCGGGTGGTTCTCCTGGGGTGCGGTCTAGGCGGTGGGCGGTTGCAACCGGTCGCGCCGGAAATGTACCAACGGGTTGCTGCCGCGCAGCGGTTGGCGCAACGGGGCAGGGGCGGTGTGCGGCAGTTGGAGGGCCGGGCGCGGGGCAACCGGGGCCCTGGTTACTGGCTGCGGGCGGGGCTCCTGCTCGTTATCAAAAGTGAAATCTATTCTGCCAACCATCGTACACCGTCTTTCTGTTTAGCGTTTGTCTAACTTAGATGATTGTCTAATTATGCCATGTTTTTAGCGAATTTCCATAGTACTTAAGTACAGGGTTGGGTTAATTGTTTGTCCGATAGTTTGTTTTCTTAGAGCCATTGCAAACACAAATCTTGTCATCCCGAGCCAGCCGACGCTGCAGAGCAGCGTTCGGCGCCGCGAGGGATCGCGTGCTTCCCTCTATTATTGGCCGGTCGGCTGGAAAAGAAATCCGGTTTGCGCCTTTGACCGTCACCTGCCCGCCAGCACCTCGGCATAACGAAAGCAATCCACCAGATGGTCATTGACCATGCCGCAGGCCTGCATGAAGGCATAGCAGATGGTCGGGCCGACGAAGGTGAAGCCGCGCTTCTTCAAATCCTTGCTCATGGCCTCGGCCTCGGGCGAGGTGGGCGGCACTTCTTTTAATGTGCGCCGGTGGTTCTGAATCGGCTGGCCGCCCACGAAGCGCCACAGGTACGCATCCAGCGAGCCGAATTCCTCCCGCACCCGCAGGGTGGCCTGGGCGTTCCTGATGAAGGCCGCCACTTTCAGGCGGTTGCGCACGATGCCGGCGTCGGCCAGCAGCGCCGCGACTTTGCGCTCGTCGTAGCGGGCGATGGTCTCGGCGTGGAAGCCGTCAAAGGCCAGCCGGTAATTCTCGCGCTTGCGCAGAATCGTAATCCAGGCCAGGCCGGCCTGTGCGCCTTCCAGCAGCAGCATCTCGAACAGGCGCGAATCGTCATGGGCGGGCAGGCCCCATTCATGGTCATGGTACTGGATGTAGAGCGGGTCGTTGCCGGCCCAGGGACAGCGGTGCATGGCGGCCTCCGGTGTGTGTGGCAGGCCGCCATGATAACCGAACAAAAGTTCTGTGTCAAGCGGCGCAGGAGGTTTGGGGGAGGCTATAATGAGAGCGGGAAATATTCAGCTTACGGTTTACCTCTAACCATGGACTCCCGGGGAGGAGGCCAAAATGCAATTC
This sequence comes from uncultured Anaerolineaceae bacterium, assembly GCA_964514335.1. GTDB lineage: Bacteria > Chloroflexota > Anaerolineae > Anaerolineales > UBA11579 > SCUK01. The sequence goes on along the minus strand of CAZEQN010000163.1, from coordinate 4,212 downwards.
CGTAAAGCCTTTCGAAAAACCGCTCTATTCTTAGTATTGTTTTCAATCATCTTGTTGAGTTGTTCCACTCGAGTGGACAATTCGCCAGATGAGGACCTTGTACAGAGTGACGCCGAACAGTTGATTGAACCGACCGCAACAATTATTAGGTCTACTGAACCGCCTCCTACAAGCACTGTTACTCCGCAACCAACTCCTACATACGGGCTATTCGGCGGGACGCAAATCGAAGATTTGTTAGGAGATAAAACTCCAGAGCAAGTAGTCGAAGAACTGCTTATAACAAATGGCGGTTGTGAACTTCCATGTTGGTGGGGAATAGTGCCGGGGAAGACAACGCTTTCAACTACCCAGCGGTTTCTTGAGTCATTTGCACTAGAGTATTCGAAACCAGCCCCATTTGAGTATTTTGCCTTTTTCCCCTATACCCAGACAATAATGTTTCCATACGAATGGAAGCAACCATTCCAGTTCTATATTTATCGTACAAAAGATAGGCCAAATGTCGTCGAACAGATTTATGTACCATATTATGGGAACATGAAGCTCTCAGACATTCTTCGAAAGTACGGCAAGCCAATGGAAATTCACTATTGGTCCGACGGTGACGGAATTGAGGGTTCGAAGAGCAGGATAATCTTGGATTATTCAGACGAAGGCAAGTTTTTTATAATTGAAGTATGGTCACATTTGGTAACGTATACGGAAGGCCAACAGCTTGTTCGAACGTGCCCAGATACTAATTTGGAACGGAATGTTTCATTATGGTTATTTTCTGATAAGTTAGAGCCGGAACCCGAGGATATCACCTTGATGCTGAGCAAGTTTTACCGACGGGAGGATGTCTACAAGCCGCTCAGCAAGGTTTCAAACGTGACGATTGATGAAATTTATGGGTTGGCCCTCTCCGAGTCAGAAATCTGCTTTAACTCTCCATTAGAGACTTGGGCGGACTTCGGTATTGGACCGACTGCAACCCCCTAGTTTAAAATAGGGGCAACGTGGCCAAGCCTGTTTCTGAACTTCCTAAGGTGGGGCTACGCTCCCCCGCCGCGCTTATAATCACGGCGTGACTGCCACGCCTGCCGCCCCTTCCGCCCACCGCCAGATCGCCCGCGCCGCCGGCGTGGTCATGGCCGGCTTTGTGTTGAGCAACCTCGTTGGCCTGGTGCGGCAAATCCTCATCGTCAATGCCTTCGGCACCTCGGCCGCCCTGGATGCCTTCTACGCCGCCGAGAAACTCCCCAACCTGCTCTTCACCCTCGTGGCGGGCGGGGCGCTGGCCTCGGCCTTCATCCCCACCTTCACCGAATTCCTCGAAAAAGAAGACCGCCCGGCTGCCTGGCAACTGGCCGCCTCCATCGCCAACCTCATCACCCTTGCCCTGGCGGCCCTGGGCGCGCTGGCCTTCGTGTTCGCCCCGCAACTGGTGGGCGGCCTGCTCGCCCCGGACTTTGACCCCGCCCAGCAGGCCCTCACGGTCGAGCTGTTGCGCATCCTGCTGCTCACCACCATCATCTTCGGCTTGAGCGCATTGCTGATGGGCATCCTCAACGCCCACCAATCGTTTTTGCTGCCGGCCATCGCCCCCACCATGTACTGGCTGGGGATGATTTTCGGCGTGCTGTTCCTTGTGCCCACTATGGGCGTGCATGGGCTGGCGTGGGGGGCGGTGCTGGGGGCCGGGCTGCATCTGGGCGTGCAACTGCCGGCCCTGTGGCGGCTGCCGGCGCGCCGCTACCACCTCGCGCTCGGCCTCGGCTCGCCCGCCGTGCGCCAGGTCGGGCGGCTGATGGCCCCGCGCCTGCTGGGGGCCGCCGCCGTGCAAATCAACTTCCTCGTCAATGTCATCATCGCTTCCGGCCTGCCGGAAGGCAGCCTGACCGCCCTGACGATTGCCTTCCAGATTATGACCATGCCGCAGGTGGTCATTGCCCAGGCGATTGCCATCGCCGCCCTGCCGACCTTCTCGGCCCAGGCGGCGCGCGGCGCGCTGGAAGAGCTGCGCGCCGCCCTCGCCGCCACCCGGCGCGGCCTCCGGCTGCTCTCCAACCCGGCTACCGTCGGGCGCATTCTGTTGCGGCAGGCGGCCATCTCGCTGTTGTTTGAGCGCGGGGCGTTTGATGCGCGCTCGGTGGAACTGACCGCCTGGGCGTTGCTGTGGTACACCGCCGGGCTGGTCGGCCACTCGCTGGTGGAAATCCTCTCGCGCGCCTTCTACGCCGTGCAGGACACCAGGACTCCGGTGGTGGTGGGGGTGGTCGCCATGGGCCTGAATGTGGTCTTCAGCCTGGGGTTCGCCCGCCTGTTCAGCGGCTGGGGGCTGCTGCCGCACGGCGGGCTGGCGCTGGCGAACTCGCTGGCGACCGCCCTCGAAATGGTCGTGTTGCTCGCGTTGATGCGCCGCCGCCTGAACGGGCTGGAAGGCGCGAACGTCTGGCGCGGGGCGTGGCAGGCGGCCGCCGCCACCCTGTTCATGTCGCTCGGGCTGTGGGGCTGGCTGGCCCTCTCGGCCGGGCAGGCCGCCTGGCTGGTGACGCTGGGCGGGCTGGCGCTGGGCGGCGGGTTGTACCTGGCCGGGCTGGCGGGGCTGCGCGTGCCGGAACTGGCAGCGGTGTTTGCCGCCGTGCGCGGCCGGTTGGCGCGCGCCCGCGCCTAAAAATCGGGTATAACATGGGTATGCACATCGGGAACGGCAAGCAGTAGAGCCATTTGCCCCGTGATAGTGTTTCAAACAGCGGGCTTCAGCCCGCTGCGGCCTGCCCACCACACCATTCATAAGGACTCTCTCTTTTGATAGAAGTACTGCTCCTGTTTCTGGTCATCCTCCTGAACGGCTTTTTTGCCATGTCTGAAATCGCCATGGTTTCGGCCCGCAAAGCCCTGTTGCAGAACCGGGCCGAAAGCGGCGAAGCCCGCGCCCAGGTGGCGCTGGATTTGGCGCACGCCCCCGGCCCGTTTCTCTCTACTGTGCAGGTCGGCATCACTCTCATCGGCATCCTCACCGGCGCCATTGGTGGCGCGGCCGTCGCCGAAAAAATTCAGCCCCTCTTTGAAGCCGTACCATTCCTGGCCGAGTATGCCGCATTCATCAGCCTCGGCCTGGTGGTGCTCGCCATCACCTTCGTTTCGCTGGTGATTGGCGAACTGGCCCCCAAGCAAATTGGGCTGTACCACGCCGAGCGGGTTGCCATCTGGGTTGCGCCCGGCATGAACATCCTGGCGCGCCTCGCCTCGCCGCTGGTGCGCTTGTTGAGCGTCTCCACCGAACTGGTGCTGCGCCTGCTGGGCCTCGGCACGCGCTCGCAACCGGCCGTCACGGAAGAAGAAATCAAACTGCTCATCGGGCAGGGCACCGAAGCCGGCGTCTTTGAACAGATTGAACAGGACATGGTGGAGAAAATCTTCCGCCTCGGCGACCGGCGCGTCGAAGCCCTGATGTCCATGCGCTCTGAAATCGTCTGGCTGGACCTGGCCGCCCCGCCCGAAGTTACCGCCGCCACTCTGACTGAATCGGGCTTTGACCTCTACCCGGTGGCCGAAGGCAGTCTGGATAACATTAAGGGCGTGGTCTACGCCAGCGACCTGCTGGCCCAGGCCCTTTCCGGCCAGCCGCTGGACCTCAAGGCCTGTGTGCTGCCCGCCCTGTTTGTGCCGGAAGGCATGCCCATTTTCCAGGTGCTGGAACGCTTTCGCGAAAACGGCATTTCGATGGCGCTGGCGATTAACGAATATGGCGGGGTGGACGGCATGGTGACCCTGCGCGACATCCTCGAAGCCATCGTCGGTGAAATCCCGGATGTGGATGAACCCTACGACCCGGACATCATCCAGCGCGAGGACGGTAGTTGGCTGCTGGATGGCATGCTGGCGGTGGATGACCTGATGGAACTGCTGGCGGTGAGCGACCTGCCCGGCCTGGCCGACAACCACTACCAGACGCTGGGCGGCTTTGTGATGACCATGCTCGGCAAAATACCGCGTGCTGGCGAGCATTACCTGTGGGGCGGCTACCGCTTTGAGGTGATGGATATGGACGGCAACCGGGTGGACAAGATTCTGGTGGCGCGCCAACCGATTGCCACCCGCCCGCCGCTATCATAGTAAGTAGGGTGGGGGCGGGGCCGCTTTTGCGGTCTAATGAATAGTATCAATTGAGAGAGGAGTAAGATGATGGCGCGTTCCATGTCCTGGTTGGAATTTGTGTACTGG
>CAZEQN010000162.1:0-6093 GCA_964514335.1 uncultured Anaerolineaceae bacterium | reverse complement strand
TGGACCTGGCACACTACCTCTCGGCGGAGACGCCGCCGCTCAACACCACCACCCTGACGGAAGGCGGCTGGCCGCGCCCCGCCAGCGATGAACTGCACCGGCTGGAAGACCCCGGCCAGCGCCCGCCCCTGACGCTGTTTGAAATTCCGGCTGATTTTCGGGCGCTCAAGGCCGCTGACCGGGTGCTGGCCTACGAGTGGCGCATGTACACCCGGATTGCCTTTGACCTGCTGCTGCACCATGGCTACCTGGTGACGGACTTTGTGCATCTGCCCGGCAACGGGAATGGGGGCCGTTCGTATTATGTGTTCAGCCAGGGCGAAAGCCAACTGGGCGGCTAGCCCGCCGAATTTACAAGATTTTTACAATTGCCAACCGGTTGTGGGGGTAGAATTCCAGATACTTAGTTAGTCTATCTAACTAAGACAATAGGACTGGATGAATGCCCACACCGGTTGAACGTTTTTCCCAACTTCTGGAACGCATGCGAGGTTTGCCGATGTTCAAGCCGCGCCTGGCGAACCTGAACATGGACATTACCCTGCCCCAACTGGCGTTGCTGGGCTGGGTGGCCGAACACCCCGGGAGCCATGTGCAGACGTTAGCAGAGGCTTTCGGCTTGAGCGCGCCGACGGTGAGTGTGGGCGTGCGGCGGCTGGTACGGGCGGGGCTGCTGGAACGCCGCCCTGACCCCCAGGACGGCCGGGCGGTGCAACTGTACCTGACCAGGCAAGCCGAACAAATGCACGCTCTGTTTCTCGAACACCGCAGCCAGACGCTGGAAGTTTTCCTGGCCGGGTTGGCGGCTGCGGAACAAAACACCCTGCTGGATTTACTGGAAAAAGCGATTGGAAACGCTGAATCTATACAAGGATCACATGAAGGAGAATCAAAAGAATGAAACGTTGGATGATTGTCTTAGTGGTAGTAGTTGTACTGATTGTCGCCGTAGTGGGGTTTGGCATCCTGCGCCAGGGCCAGGCGGCCGCCGCCCAGTTTGCCAGCCTGCAAACTGAAACGGCGGCGATGGGCAGCCTGCAGGCCACGGTGGGCGCGACCGGCAGTGTGCGCGCCAACCAGAGCGCCAGCCTGGTGTGGCAATCCAATGGGGTGGTTGGCGCGGTGTTTGGCGAAGTAGGGAAGGATGTGCGCGCCGGGGATATTCTGGCTGAACTGCGCCAGACCAGCCTGCCCCAGAACATCATTCTGGCGGAAGCGGATCTGGTGAGCGCCCAGGAAGCGCTGGCCGACCTGCAGGCAGGCGTGAACCCCACCACCCTGGCCCGCGCCGCCCAGACGCTGGCGGATGCGGAGAAGGCCGTGGACGCCGCTCGCCGGACTTTGAACGGCGTCACCACGCCCGCCAGACAGAGCGAAATTGATTCGGCGCAGGCGGCGGTGGTGCTGGCCGAAGACCGTCTGGATAAAGCGCAGGACGCCTTCGCGCCGTATGAAAACAAAGCCGATAGCGTGATAAAGGCCAGTTTGCAAACACGGCTCTCGCAGGCCCAGCAGGAATACGACGCCGCGGTGCGGCGTTACAACAACCTGACCGGCAGCGCCAGCGCGCTGGATGTAGCCAAGGCCCAGGCCGATCTGGACCTGGCGCTGGCGCAACTGGCCGATGCCCAGAGTGAGTATGACGATTTGCAGGCCGGTGTGTCGCCCGAAGACATCGCGGCCGCCGAAGCGCGGGTGGCCGCGGCCCAGGCGACCCTGAACCTGGCGTTGATTTCAGCGCCATTTGACGGCACCGTCACCCAGGCCCAGCCACAGGTGGGCGATTTGGTGAGCGCGGGGGCGCCCGCTTTCCGTCTGGATGACCTCTCGCGCCTGCTGGTGGATGTAAGCGTCTCGGAAATTGACATCAATCGAATTGCGGTTGACCAGCCGGTGACGGTAACTTTTGACGCCATCCTCGCCAAGGAATATGAAGGCCGCGTGATTGAGGTGGGGATTGTAGGCACGGACACGCAGGGGATTGTGTCCTTCAACGTTACCGTGGAATTGCTCAACCCGGATGCAGATGTCAAACCGGGGATGACAGCGGCGGTCAATATCGTGGTTACGGAATTGGAGAATGTGCTGCTGGTGCCGAACCGGGCGGTGCGGGTGCAGGAGGGCCAGCGGATTGTGTATGTACTGCGCAACAACCTGCTCGAAACCGTGAACATCACCCTGGGAGCGTCTTCTGAAACCTACAGCGAAGTGGCGGGTGGCGACCTGCAACTGGGCGATGTCATCGTGCTCAACCCGCCGACCAACTTCTTTGCCAATGGGCCCTTTGGTGGGCCGGGAGGCGGGCGACCATGAGCGATTGGGTAGTAGATGCCCGCGACCTGACGAAAGTGTACATGATGGGTGATGTGGAAGTACACGCCCTGCGCGGTCTGTCGCTGAAAATCAAGCGCGGCGAAGTGGTAGCGATTATGGGCCCCTCCGGCTCTGGTAAATCCACCCTGATGAACACGCTGGGCTGTCTGGACCGGCCAACCGCCGGCGAGTACTATTTGGATGGCGAAGCGGTAGCGAGCCTGACGGATGACCAGTTGGCCAGCATCCGCAACCGCAAAGTGGGGTTTGTCTTCCAGTCTTTCAACCTGCTGCCGCGCGCCACCGCCCTGGCGAATGTGGAACTGCCGCTGCGCTATGCCAGCGCCCAGGACCGCCGCAAACGGGCGGTGGCCGCCCTGGAAGCCGTGGGCCTGGGAGACCGGGTGCATCACCGCCCCAACGAACTTTCGGGTGGTCAGCAGCAGCGGGTGGCGATTGCGCGCGCCCTGGTGACTGACCCGGCCATCATCATGGCCGACGAACCGACCGGCAACCTGGATACGAAGTCCGGCGAGGAAGTGATGCGCCTGCTGCTGAACCTGAATACCGAGCATGGCGCCACCCTCATCATCGTGACGCATGACCCGGAAGTAGCCGCTCGCACCCAGCGAATCATCCAAATTCGGGACGGGGTGGTACTGAAGGACAGCGCGCCCAAGAAAACACGGGCGAAAACCAGCGCAGCGAGGAAGGCCGACCCCGCCCGCAAACCGGCGGCGAAAAAGAAAGCCGCGCCGGCCCGGCCAAAAGCGGCCAAGGAGCGTAAATCATGAATTGGTTGTTACCTTTTCTGGAAGCGCTCGAAAGTTTAGCGGCTAATAAACTGCGTACCGGCCTGACGGTGCTGGGGATTGTGATTGGCGTGGCGGCCGTGATTGCAATGCTGGCAATTGGCAACGGGGCCGAAGCCTCCATCACCGGCTCCATCGAAAGCATCGGTACCAACCTGGTATTTGTGTTCGCGGGGGGCGACAACGAAGTCCGCAACCCCAAGCCGATTACGCTGGGGGATGCGGACGCCCTGCGCGACCCGCTGATTGCGCCCTCGGTGCTGGCAGTTGCGCCAACGATTGAAGGCAGCCGCGAAGCCAGTTATGGCGGTGAGAGTACCACTGTGAGTATTACGGGGGTCACGCCAGAATTTGGCTCGGTACGCAATATCACCCTGACCGAAGGCGAATTTATCAATGAAGGGCATGTCCTTGGACGGGCCTCGGTGGCCCTGATTGGCGTGGATACGGCCGACCGCTTGTTTGACCGCCGGGAAGGGCTGGTAGGCGAGACGATTCGAATTGAGGGCCAGCCGTTCCGCATTCTGGGCGTGTTGCAGGAAATTGGCGGGCAGCAACCGGGGGCAGACAATATCCTGATTATCCCGCTCTCCACGGCGCAGGTGCGCATTTTGCGCCGCAGCACGCCCGACCGGGTGGATGTGCTCTACGTGCAGGCAACCAGCGGCGAGACTGTAGACACGGCGGTGGATGAAATTGCTCAGGCGCTGCGGGCACGCCACCGCACGGAAATCGGGCAGGATGATTTCACAATTCTGACCCAGAAAGATTTTCTGGCGACCTTTGCCACAATCACCAGCGTACTGACCATCTTTTTAGGGGGCATTGCCGGAATTTCGCTGGTGGTGGGCGGCATCGGCATTATGAATATCATGCTGGTTTCGGTCATCGAACGGACAAGGGAAATCGGCTTACGCAAAGCGGTGGGGGCGCGTAAACAGGATATCCTGATTCAGTTTCTGCTGGAATCGGTGCTGTTGAGTTTGCTGGGCGGCTTTATCGGCATCCTGCTGGGCTGGGGACTTTCGGCCCTGGTGGGAGCAATTGCCGCCGCCAGCGATACGGCCCTAACGCCGATTGTAGGAATGGATGCCATCCTGCTCTCGACGATTTTTTCGACCATGGTCGGTTTGCTCTCCGGCCTGTACCCCGCTTTTCGGGCGGCGAACCTGCAACCGGTGGAGGCGCTGCGCTACGAGTAAGCCTCTAAAAGTGTGGCTTCTGTAAGCCATGCTGTACCAAGAACCAAAATAGCGACCGGCAGATGGTCGCTATTTTTTATCGGGTGGGCGACCAAAGTATCCCAGTTCTTCGGCAAAAATTTCATCCACCCGCTGCGGTTTGGCGGCGGCTCGCAGGCAGGAGCCGGGCTCTTCAGCCAGCAGGGCTTCATCTGCATCCAGGGTAATATGTCCGGCCTCATCCAAATCCAGCGGGTGCAGGATGCAGTAAAACGGCTTGAAGCGCCAGCCGCCCTGCCCGCTGGCTTCGCCCGCGACTTGCAGGCCGCACTTGTGGTCGGCGCGCAGGAACACGCAAGCGGTGTCCTGATAGTGGCCGGGAGCTTCGACCACGCGGGTGTGCAGCACAAAGCCAGTCAGGCTGTGGCGGTCGGGTTCACGCCGGCCATCGAGCCAATCGCGCGGGTCCGCGGCGTGGGGTGGCAGGTGCGGGGCGAGCCGGGTGGCCTGTTGGCGCAGGTCAGCGACTTCGGCCTCGTCCAGCCAGGCGCCGCCATAGCAGCAGGCCGCCTCACAGGCCGGCCAGCCACAGCGTTCCAGCATGACAAAGTCAGACAATCGTTGGGAAAATCGTTTCACAAAATCCGTCCGGATGGGTTTTACAGGTGGATTGTGATTCTAACATTTCGGCCCGGCGGGGTACAATCCTGCCGGAGCTTCTGTGGAGAGTGAAATGAAAACAAAAGACTGGTTGGCCTTTGTTGGGTTAAGTCTGGCCTGGGGGTCTTCATTTTTGTGGATTAAGCTGGCCCTGGCGGAAGTGGGGCCGTTTACGCTGGTGACTTTCCGGTTGCTGATTGGCGTACTGGGTCTGCTGGCGGTGGTAGCCACCCAGCGCCTGGAGTGGCCGCGCAACCCGCGCCTGTGGCGCGCCCTGGCTTTCATGGGCCTGATTAATGTGGCGATTCCTTTTACGCTGATTTCATGGGGCGAGCTGTACATTGATTCGGCAATTGCCTCAATCCTGAACAGCACCATGCCATTATTCACGGTCGTGTTCGCCCATTTCTTCCTGCTGGATGACAAACTGAACTGGCAAAAAGTCAGCGGCCTGGTGGTGGGCTTTGCCGGGGTGCTGGCGCTGGTCTTGCGAAACATCCAGGGCGACCTGCAGACGAATGTGCTGGGGCAACTGGCGGTTCTGCTGGCGGCGGTGTTTTACAGCGGGGCGACGGTGTTTGGCCGCCGGTTTGTGGGTGGCGCGCCACCGGCCCTGGCGGCACTGGTGCAACTCATCAGCGCCAGCGTGATGATGCTGCTCATCACCCCGGTGGTGGAAGGCGGCCTGACGCTGCCGAAACTGCCGCTGACGTGGGTGGCGCTGGTCTGGCTGGGGCTGGTGGGGTCCTGTCTGGCGTACCTGATGTACTTTTACTTACTGAAGTCCGTGGGCGCTTCCCGCATGGCAATGGTGACCTATATGTTCCCGCTGGTAGGCGTAACGCTTGGGGTGTTGTTTTTGGGGGAACGGCTGGACATCTACCTTGCGCTGGGTGCGGCCCTGATTCTGGCAAGCGTGTGGGTGGTCAACCGCAAGCCGGCCGGTAGTTAGGGTTCGCCCAGACCGAGATCGCGCAGGTGGTTCTCGGCGATGGCACGCTGGATATCGTTGTCTGATAATTCCAGAAAGCGCTGGAAATTGGCGATGGCCTGCGGGGTGAGACCCTGCTTTTTGTAGGCCAGCCCGCGCAGGAAGTAATTTTCCGGCAGGTAAGGGGCCAGCTGAA
>CAZEQN010000161.1:1898-6103 GCA_964514335.1 uncultured Anaerolineaceae bacterium | reverse complement strand
GCGGCCACCTGCTGGGCGACAAGGCCACCCAGACCGTCTCGGAAATCCGCGAGTCGGTGCCGTGGGTCAGCCTGTTCTCGCCCTTCCCCTTCCACTCGGTCTATTCAGTAGAAGACCATCGCAAGCATGTGGACTGGATTAAGCAGACCAACCCGCGCGCCCTCGTCTCCGTTAAAGTCTCTACCCCGACCGATGTGGACATGGTGGCGGTCGGCTCGTACTTCGCGGGGGCGCACATCGTGCATCTGGACGGCTCCTATGGCGGCACCGGCGCGGCCCCCGAAATCGCCAAGAAAAACATCGCCATGCCGATTGAGTTCGCCATCCCGAAAGTCCATCGCTATCTGGTGAGCGAGGAAATCCGCGAGCGTGTGACCGTCATCGCTTCGGGCGGCATCCGTACCGCCTATGACATCGCCAAGGCGATTGCGCTCGGCGCGGATGGTGTGGTCATCGGCACGGCCGAACTGGTGGCAATGGGCTGCACCCGCTGCTCCAACTGCGAGCGCGGCCGCGGTTGCCCCTTTGGCCTGACCACCACCGACCCGCTGCTCTCGCAGTTCATCCAGCCGGATTGGGGCGCGGCGCGCCTGAACAACCTCTACCTTTCCATTGAGTGGCAGTTGAAGGACATCCTGCGCCGCCTCGGTCTGCGCAGCATCCGCGAACTGCGCGGCCGCCCCGACCTGCTGCACTACATTACCCCGGAAGGAGGCCGCTAATGGACGACCGTCAGTTGGCCCTCAAACTCACCGCCGCCCGCCGCGCCATGCGCCCGCTGGGGGGCTTTGACTTCCCGCGCGACGATGCCGCCGAAGGCGGCTGCGGCGTGATTGGCATGGCCTCCAGCGAGCAGGTCGCCGCCAAGCACATGCTCTCGGCCCTCAAACAGATGCGCAACCGCGGCAACGGCAAGGGCGGCGGCATCGCCGCCGTCGGCCTTGTGCCGCGCGAATTTGGCGTGACCCAGGAAATCCTTGAAAACGACTACCTGATTGCGGTGGCCTACATGGACCCCGTCGTGCGCAAAAAGGTTGAAAAGGACTTCATCAACAAAATCTACATCGTCGACCACACCCACGAGCAGAAGCACATCAAGGATTACCGCGCCATTGACGAACTGGAAGTGCGCCCGCCGGAAGTGGTGATTTATTTTGTGCGCATCAAGCCCAAAGTGGTCAGGGACTTTGCCGCCGCCCATGACCTGCTGAACGCCGAGCCGCGCCGGGTGGAAGACGAAATCGTCTACCAGAACACCTACAAGCTCAACACCACTTTCTACCAGTCCACCGGCGACAAGCAGGCCTTCGTACTCTCACACGGCAAGAACCTGCTGGTGCTCAAGATGGTGGGGTATGGCGATGATGTGATTGAGTATTACAAACTGGAGAACATGCACGCCCATGTCTGGATCGGTCACCACCGCTACCCAACCAAAGGCCGGGTGTGGCATCCGGGCGGGGCGCACCCCTTCATTGGTCTCAATGAAGCCCTCGTTCACAATGGCGACTTCGCCAACCATGCCAGCATCAGCGAGTACCTCGCCCAGCGCGAGATTTACCCGCTGTTCCTCACCGATACCGAGGTGGCGGTGCAGGTTTTTGACCTGCTGCACCGCACCTACAATTACCCGCTGGAATATGTGATTGAAGCGCTGGCCCCGACCACCGAGCGCGACTTTCACATGCTGCCGCCCGAAAAGCAGCGCATCTATGAGATGCTCCAGACCACCCACATCCATTGCTCGCCGGATGGCCCGTGGTTCTTCCTCATCGCCCAGAGCGACACCCACGCCGCCGATGGCCCGGTTTACCGCCTGACGGGCATTACCGATACTTCCATGCTGCGCCCGCAGGTGTTTGCCTACCAGGAGCGCACGCTGGAGAATGGCCGCAAGGTCAGCATTGGGCTGGCCGCCAGCGAAAAACAGGGCATTGATGCCGCCCTCGCCAGCCTGGCGGAGAGCGACAACCGCTTCTGGCCGCGCGCCGACCGCTTCTGGAATGCCCGTGGCGGCAGCCACACCGATGGCGGCGCCTTCCTGTTCAGCGTGCGCCCGGCCAAAGGCGGCGCCCGCATGGAAGTCACCGATAAGTTCGGCCACCCGGTAACCGCCCCCACCGCCAACCCGGCCATGAAGCCCGGCACCCGCCGCGCCAAAACGCTTACGGTTTCCATCCCGGAGATGCCCGCTGGCAGTCTCTTCAACTGGCTCACCGGCCAACTGCCGACCTGGACGTACAGCGAATTTCTGACCTTTTTGAGCGGCCTGGCGACTGCCGCCGCCGAGCCCAAGAAACGCAAGCACGTACTCGACCTGCTGACCCTGCTGATGGACCGCCGTTACCCCACCGGCAGCCTGCGCCGCAGTAACCTGCTGGCGCTGGTGGATGATTGCTTTGCCACTGTGGTGGATACCATCCGCAAGCAGCCCAGCCCGGAGTACGCCGTCCACCGCGCCGGGGCCAAACTGCCCAAACCGGCCAGCAAAAAGCAAACTGTCATCGTGGATGCGCGCGGCTTTTCAGCCCAGGACGAAACCTCGCTGGCGCGCGAAATGCAGCGGCTCTATGAGGCGGGCTTCACCCAGTTCATGCTGGTGCACTGCCGCGGCCACCGTTTCATTGGCAATGGCTTTGGCGCAGACAGCAAGGGCGTGCGGGTGGATGCTTACGGCTCGCCGGGCGACTACCTCGCCAGCGGCGCGGATGGGATTGAAATCGTCGTCCACAACAACGCCCAGGACCAGCTGGCCCAGATCATGAAGACCGGCAAACTGGTGGTGCATGGCGATGTCGGCCAGACCTTCATGTACGGCGCCAAAGGCGGCGAAGCCTACATCCTCGGCAATGCCGCCGGCCGCCCGCTGATTAATGCCGTCGGCAAGCCGCGTGTGGTCATCAACGGCACCTGTCTCGACTACCTGGCCGAGTCGTTTATGGCCGGCGACCCGCTCAACGGCGGTGGCTTCGTCATCCTGAATGGCATTACCTTTGACGAGCAGCAGAATATCGTCTCGCTTGAAACGCCCTACCCGGGCAGCAACCTGTTCTCGCTGGCTTCGGGCGGCGCCATTTATGTGCGCGACCCGCGCCAGCGCGTTACCGCCGACCAGCTCAACGGCGGCCGCTTTGCCGAGATGACGGATGCGGACTGGACGCTGATTGAGCCCTATCTGGAAGAGAACGCCCGCCTGTTCGGCATCCCGGTGGAACGCCTGCTGACGGTGGACGGCGTCCAGCGCGCGCCGGCGGCGGTTTACCGCAAGATTCGCCCCAGCGAAGTGCGCGCCCTGCAAGCCGAGGAAGCCTGGATCCACAAGGCCACCCAGCGCCGCGGCGTGAAACGCTAGAGTGGATAAAAAATCAGTAACTGGTAATTTGTAACTGCTGTGTTGCAAACATCTCAGGTCACCATCCAAAACGCCCCGCCAACTGGTCGGGCGTTTTGTGTACAATGAGAGCGCCATGCCCATCGAATCTATCACCCTCCATCACCTGCGTATGCGGCTCAAGAGCCCATTTGAAACCAGTTTCGGTCGCATTCAGGACCGCGAGTGTGTACTGGTGGAAGTGCAGGCCGAGGGCCTGACCGGCTGGGGCGAGTGCGTGGCCGACCGTGATCCCTGGTACACCGCCGAGACCAGCGGCACCGCCCTGCATATCCTGCGCGACCATCTCTGCCCACCCTTGCTCGGCCAACCCCTGCCACGCCCGGCCGGGTTTCAGGCCGGAGCCGCCGCGATTAAGGGCCACGCCATGGCGAAAGCTGGCCTCGAAATGGCCCTGTGGGACTGGTGGGGTAAAGCGGAGGGCAAATCGCTGACAGCAATGCTGGGCGGGTCGCGCCCCGCGGTACCGGTGGGCGTATCCATCGGCTTGCAGGCCAGCCCGGCCGCCCTGCTGGACGTGGTGGCTGGCTACCTGGCGGATGGCTACCGCCGCATCAAGCTCAAAATCAAACCCGGGCAGGATGTGGACCTGGCCGCCGCGGTGCGCCGCGCCCACCCCGACCTCGCCTTACAGGTGGATGCCAACTCGGCCTACACGCTGGAAACCGCCGCCGCCCTGCTGCCGCTGGATGACCTTGGCCTGCTGCTCCTCGAGCAGCCGCTGGCCGAAGATGACCTGTGGGACCATCGCCAGTTGCAGGCCCAGCTGCGCACGCCCATCTGTCTGGATGAGAGCATCACCAGCCCGCGCCAT
>CAZEQN010000161.1:0-1888 GCA_964514335.1 uncultured Anaerolineaceae bacterium | reverse complement strand
CCCCTAATCACCACCAACCGGGGGGGGGGGGGGGGGGGCCTGACCGCCGCCGTGGCAATCCATGACCTGTGCGCCGCCCAAAATGTGCCGGTGTGGTGCGGCGGCATGCTGGAAACCGGCCTCGGCCGCGCCGGCAATCTGGCATTGGCCAGCCTGCCCGGCTTTTCGCTGCCGGGCGACATCTCGGCCTCTGACCGCTACTACGAAGAAGACATCACCCTGGAACGTTTTACCCTGAACCCGGACAGCACGATTGATGTACCCACTACCCCCGGGCTGGGCGTCACCCTTGACCCGGATGCGCTGGCGCGCGCCAGTTTGCAAATGGTCAGTCTGACCGCCTGAAAAACGCCCCCGCTTCCTTAAAATTCGCCGCCTGCATGGTTGGCGCGTTTATGCCCCCTCCTATATACTCATCCCAGAGTTGCGGTCGCGCTCCCGGACGGGAGTCTTCCCAGTACGCGGCCTGAAAACGGACGAGAAGAAGCGCATGAACACGTCTCTACTGCATGAGGGTCAACGCTGACCCGCCCGGACTTCGGAACCGAGAGGACATTGCCGCGTAATGCGTACTTATGACATCACGCTTACCATCTCGCCCGACCTGGTGGTGTGGCCGGATGACCCTCCGATTGAGCTGCAACGTGCCGCCCGCATGGAAGACGGGGCGGTTTCCAACGTTACCCGGCTGGCGATGAGCGCCCACACCGGTACCCACATTGACGCGCCCTACCATTTTGTGCCAGATGGCGAAACGGTAGAAAACATTGATATTGACCTGCTGACCGGCCGGGCCTATGTACTGCACCTGCCCGAAGCCGAAAGCGTGACGGCCGCCATGCTGGAAGGCTCGTCCATCCCACCCCGCACCAAACGCGTGCTCCTCAAAACTCGCAATTCCGACCTGTGGGCCAAGCCCAACCATAAATTTGACAAGAATTATGTGCCGCTGGCGCCGGATGGGGCGCAGTGGATGGTGGACCGCGGCGTCAAGCTGGTGGGTGTGGACTACCTCTCGGTGGCGGCCTTCAGCGATGTAGTCACCACCCACCAGATTTTGCTGGGGGCCGGGGTGGTGATTGTGGAAGGGTTGAATCTGGCGGCGGTTTCGCAGGGGCGCTATACCCTGTATTGCCTGCCGCTTAAATTGCAGGGCAGCGACGGCGCGCCGGCGCGCGCCATTCTTACCGGCGTATAAATTTTTTTCCAAAGTTTCTGGAGGCGAGAACATGACCCGGCTGCCCGGGTCGTGTTTTTTAACGCCCGGCTTTCGTGGATGCGTGGCAGCTTCGCCTGATTAAGACTCTGTACGGGTAGGGGCCGGGTCACCCCGCCCCTGCCCGGTTGGCAAAAAATCTTTACAAGGCTGGGAATCCTTAGAGCGCGGGTAGGGGCGTAGCCCTTCGACTACGCTCAGGACAGGCATGCTACGCCCCTACATGGTTGGCGAGAAATCCTTGCAAGGCTGGGAATCTGCGAGGCATGTAGCGGCGGCCCTTGTGGCCGCCTGCCTTTCATTGTTATTGCAAAAAACAAAATCCATTCGTTTCCCGGCGCGACCTTTGTAGGGGGCGAGCTAAGTTCGACCCCTACGCGGATGGCAGGAAATTTTTGATTGGCTGGGAATCTTTAGGGCGCGGGTAGGGGCGACCTGCAGGTCGCCCCTACATCGTTGGCGTGAAATCTTTATAGGCCGTGAATCTATATAGCGCGGGTAGGGCGGGGTCACCCCGACCCTACGACATGGTTGGTATGAAAACTTGGGCTGGCCGTATCCCCGTGTCAGGGGGCGCAGGAACTGCGCGCATCCTGCGCATCATAGAAGTCCGGGTCGGCGGCCAGAATGTCATCCCAGATTTCCACCGCCCGGTCGCAATTGCCCATATAG
>CAZEQN010000160.1:0-6146 GCA_964514335.1 uncultured Anaerolineaceae bacterium | reverse complement strand
ACTATTACCTGTACAGCACGGCTTCTTCACAAGCGCGCAGCCTGGGTTCGCGCCGCCACCCGATTCCGCAGGTCAATTCTTCGGGCATTCCCAAAGGAATGAATGAGTATGTGTACACGTTGCCATTCAATGATGTGGAATTGCTGGAAAGCCTGATTGAACGCACCTGGCATGATGTGGCCGCTCTGATTATTGAACCGACCATGGGTAACATGGCCGGGATTGCCCCCCAACCGGGTTATCTGGAAAAAGTGCGCGAACTGACGGCCAAATATGGCATCGTGTTGATTTTTGATGAAGTCAAAACCGGCTTTCGGTTGGCGAATGGCGGGGCGCAGGAAGTCTTTAATATCCGGGCGGATATGGCGACCTATGCGAAGTCGATGGGCAATGGCTACCCGGTGGCGGCAATTGCCGGGAAGCGCGAAATCATGTTGACGCTGGAGCCGGGCGCAGTCTCTCACGGCGGTACGTATGTGGGCAATGTGGTTGGGACGGCGGCGGCGGTTAAGGTGCTGGATATTCTCGAAACGCGACCGATTCTGGCCGAAGTCAGCCAGCGCGGCAAGCGGCTGATGGATGGTATGGATGAAATCCTTACCGAAGCGGATATACCGCATTGCATGACCGGATTGCCGGCAATGTTCGGGTTTATTCTGGGGACCGAAACCGCGCCGCAGGATTTTAGAGCCTATGCCAAGGGCGACGGCGAGCTGTATGAGAAGATTGCGATGCAGGCAATTGCGCGGGGCGTGATGCCTGATTCGGATGGGCGCGAGCCGTGGTTTATGTGCCATGCGCATGATGACAAAATTGTGGATGATACGCTGGAAGTCTTTAAGGAAGCGGTGTACTCCGCCAAGAAGTAAGTCGGTCGGCTATTGAACCATGAGCGCAGTCGCACCCTCGGGTTAATCCGGGCGGTTGCGGCTGCGCTCTTCGCTGAACCCTTCCGGGTACCGGGCCTTGAGTTTCTCCACATTGCCGTGGGCGATGTCTCCCAAATCCAGGTCGCAGGCGGAGGCGGCTTCAGCCAGATACCAGAGGATGTCGCCCAGTTCGTCAGCCAGTTTTTCTGGAGAGATGTCATGGCCGTGGGCGGCGAGTTTCTTGACAAGGTTGGCAAATTCACCCGCCTCGCCCGCCAGCCCGAGGGCGGCGATGATTTTGCGGAAGTCACCGGCGCGCCCGGCGCCAGCGGTGCGGCCAGCCAATTGCTGATATTCAGACAAAGTAAGGTCGGTCATGCTCGATTCCTTTCAGGTCTGATTATAGTGGAGGGAACAAAAACTGACCGGAACAGACGGCACGGACTATAATTCAAGAAGAACCCTATGGAGATACCGCATTGATTGATGAAAAATTCCCCCTGATTGACCTGCACCGTCATCTGGATGGCAGCGTGCGCCTGGAAACCATTCTGGAGTTGGGCCGGCAACACAACCTGCCCCTACCGGCCTGGGAGATTGAGGGGTTGCGACCGCATGTGCAGATTATGGAACCCCAACCGGGGGTGATGGCGTTTCTGGAAAAATTCAAATGGATGACCGGGGTGCTGGCGGACTACGCTGCCTGCCGCCGGATTGCTTATGAGAATGTGCTTGATGCAAAAACAGAAGGCATTCATTATCTTGAATTGCGTTTCAGCCCGTGGTTTATGGCGTTGCCCCACGGCCTGAACCCGGCCGGGGTGGTGGAAGCGGTTGTGGATGGGGTGCAGGCGGGCGTGGCCGAGACCGGCGTGCTGGTTAAGCTGATCGGCATTATCAGTCGCACGTTTGGGCCGGAAACGGGGATGAAGGAACTGGAAGCCCTGCTCACACAGCGTGACCACCTGGTGGCGCTGGATCTGGCAGGTGATGAAGCGAATTTTCCCGGAGTGTTGTTTGAGGAACATTTTCGGCGGGGACGAGATGCCGGCTGGCGGGTGACGGTGCATGCTGGTGAAGCCGCCGGGGCCGAAAGTGTGTGGCAGGCGTTGAATGCATTGGGCGCCGAGCGGGTGGGCCATGCGACCCGCATTGGGGAAGACCCGGCTTTGGTGGCGCATATGGCACACAAAGGCATAGGGATTGAAGCCAACCTGACCAGCAACGTGCAGACCAGCACGGTAGCCAGCCTGGCAGTGCACCCCTTGCGGGAATGGCTGGCGCAGGGGTTAAAGGCGACAATTAACACCGATGACCCGGGCATCAGCGGGATTGACTTGCGCTTTGAGTACGAACAGGCTGCACCGGCGGCCGGGCTGACGGCTGCCCAAACGCAGCAGGCCCAGCGGAATGCGCTGGCTATCGCGTTTATTTCAGAATCAGAGCGCGCTCACTTGCTGGCAGCGGCTACCGGATAACTGGAATAATAAAACGCTCACAGGCCGCCAATCAGCGGCCTGTTTGTTTTAACAAAAGTTGTGCAAATTATTGACAAATCAAACAAGAAGTGCTATTATTCAGGCAGATAATCTTGAGCCACATGAGGCGATAAATGGTTAGCAAAAATCCCACCTATAATTTAAAAGTTGTCTTACAGGAAACCGGCATCAAGGCTGATACCCTGCGGGCCTGGGAGCGCCGTTACGGGCTGCCTGAACCCGACCGAACCGGCGGCGGCCACCGTTTGTATTCTGAATATGACATTGAAGCGATTAAGTGGCTGCTGGCACGGCAGGCAGAAGGCTTGAGTATCAGCCGGGCGGTTACGTTGTGGCGCAGCCTGGAGGATGAGGGCAAGAATCCGCTGGATGAACTGGCTTACAGCGCCAGCGCGCCAGTGAGTGGCGTGGCCGGAGGTGAAAATCTGGCCGAACTGCGCCGCAACTGGTTGCAGGCCTGCCAGGCGTTTGATGAAAAAACCGCCGAGCGAGTGCTTTCGCAATCTTTTGCGTTACATCCGGCGGAGACCGTGGTGGTCGAAGTGCTGCAAAAGGGATTGTCTGAAATTGGACAGGGCTGGTATCACGGGGTGGTTACGGTTCAACAGGAACACTTTGCTTCAGCGCTGGCCTTGCGCCGGCTGGATGCGATGATTGCCGCGGCGCCACCGCCCACGCGCAAGGGGCGAATTCTGGTGGCCTGCCCGCCGGGTGAAGACCACACGTTTTCGCCTTTACTCATCACTTTATTCCTGCGCCATCGCGGCTGGGATGTGGTGTATCTGGGGGCGAACGTGCCGCTGACGCAGATGGCAGACACGCTTCAGCAGGTACGGCCGCGCCTGGTGGTTATGACTGCCATGCAGTTGCGCTCGGCGGCAGGGTTGGGCGAGATGGCGCGTTTTCTTGAAGCCGAAAAAACGCCACTGGCCTATGGTGGCCTGATTTTTAACCGGACGCCGGAATTGCGTGAACGGATCCCCGGGGTTTTTCTGGGTGAAAATCTTATTGGGGCAGTAGACAAAGTAGAAGAAATACTGCAACGTGGTAACCCGGATGTATCTGGCAAACCCGCCAGCCGCGAAATTCGCGCCGCCCATGAGTACTACCAACAGCGTAAGGCGGGGATTGAGGCTGGCGTCTGGCAGCGATTGGGACAGATGGGGTTTGATGCCCAGCATATGACGACCGCCAATTTGCACCTCTCGCAGGATATAGAGGCGGCTCTGGCGCTGGGCGACATGGATTATCTGGGTCCGGAGATTGAATGGATAAACACTTATCTTACTCATCAGAATATGCCGCCCCAGGCGCTGCAGGTTTACCTGGTGGCCTACCGAGATGCCGTAGAGGCTGAACTGAATGGGGCCGGAAAACCAATCCTGAAATGGTTGAAAGACCTGACGGCAACGCTGGCCAAAGACTCTTAGCGCGATCTAAAAACTTATTGGTTTCTGGAGAAACGAAAATGAAAGTAGTCATTAGTGGTGGTACGGGCCTGATTGGCCGAGCATTAACTGCAAGCTTGCTGAAGGATGGCCACGAAGTGGTGATTTTGAGCCGCGGTGGCAATACCAGCAGTAAGGTGCCGACCGGGGCAAAGATAGTAGCCTGGGATGGCCAGAGTGTGGGGAATTGGGCGCAGGAGATAGATGGCGCGGATGCGGTCGTTAATCTGGCGGGGTCAAACCTGGCAGGAGACAGCCCACTTAATATGCGCTGGACCAAACCGCGTAAGGCCGCAATTCTCAATAGCCGGGTGGATGCCGGGCGAGTGCTGACAGAAGCGGTTCAGCAGGCAGCGAAGAAGCCGAGCGTTTTTGTGCAATCCTCGGCGATTGGCATTTATGGTCCGCGCGGTGACGAAGCGATTGATGAGAGTGCGGATGGGGCGAGCGATTTTCTGGCAGATGTGTGTCGCCAGTGGGAGGCCAGCTCTGTGGGAGTTGAAAGTCTGGGCGTACGCCGCGCAATCATTCGCACGGCGGGCATCGTTCTGGATAATGAAAATTTCGCTTTTTTCATGTTCAAGTTGCCTGTCGCGCTGTTTATCGGCTCGCCCCTGGGTAGTGGCCGACAGGTTATTTCCTGGATTCATATTCACGACCAGGTTAAGGCGATTCGCTTTCTAATGGACACCCCGACAACGCAGGGAATCTATAACCTGACTGCCCCGCAGGCTGAGACCAACCGCGAATTTACAAAGACGCTGGCGCGGGTGATGCGGCGGCCGTTCATCCCCTTGTCCGTTCCGGGGTTTATGCTGCGCCTGCCTCTGGGCGAGGTGTCCTCGGTGGTGTTGAGCGGCCAGCGGGTGGTGCCGGAACGTTTGCAGCGCGCCGGCTTTGAATTCAAGTTCCCCGCACTGGAGCCGGCTTTACGCGATCTGCTGAAAAAATGAAAACCTATAAACGAAGTTTTGTGGTGGCGGCACCCCTGGAAGAGGTGGCCGCCTTCCATAGCAATTCGCGCGCTCTGGCGCTGCTGACCCCGCCACCTATCTGGGTGCAACTGCATTTCATCGAGCCGCTGGGTGAAAATTCGCGCACCGAATTTACATTGTGGCTTGGGCCGCTGCCGGTGCGTTGGGAGGCAGTACATCGCGAGGTTGACCCGCGAACTGGGTTTGTGGATGAACAGGCCAGCGGTCCGTTCCAACAATGGACGCATAAACACTCCTTTCTTCCGTTGAGCGCGGAGTTGACCCAAATCTCTGACCGAATTGAAGCCGAGTTTTCGCCGCGCGGGCTGAATGCATTGGTCAGCCGCCTGATGTGGCTGGGCCTGCCGGCGCTGTTTGCCTATCGCGCCTGGCGCACCCGGCGGGCATTGGTGACCGGGTGACCTACGACGCGCTGGTTGTTGGAGCGGGGGTCGGTGGGCTGACGGCAGCCGCTGAACTGGCGCGGGCCGGGCAATCCGTACTGGTACTGGAAGCTCATGTATATCCGGGTGGATGCGCGGGGACGTTCTACCACCAGGGCTACCGGTTTGATGCGGGGGCTACTCTGGCGGGCGGGTTCACTCCCGGCGCGCCGCTGGATTGGATTGCCCGGCGTTATGGTATTCATTGGCCGATGGAACCTGCCACAGCCGTGATGCAGGTGCATCTTTCTGATGGTAGCGTGGTTACGCGCTGGGCAGACCCCGCAGCATGGCAAGCCGAAAGAGTGCGAGTCTTTGGGATTGGGGCAGACCCTTTTTGGCGATGGCAGGAAGAGCAGGCTGACCGGCTTTGGGCGCTTGCCCTGCGTGGGTTGCCCTGGCCGCCGCAATCCCCGGGTGACCTGCTGGCGCTGGCTGAGCGCGGCGGCGGCTGGTTGCTGGAGCAGATTGAGAGTGTGGGGGTCAAGGCGCTGGCTGAACTGGGGCTGGATGCCGTGTGCCCGGTTGCGGCGCGTCTTGAAAATGCCAGCCCGCGCCTGCGAGAGTATGTAGATGGGCAATTGCTCATTGCCGCCCAGGCGACCAGCGAGGATGTAATTGGTCTGTATGGCGCGGCAGCGCTGGATTTGCCGCGCCGGGGAGTAGCCCACCTAGCAGGCGGCATGGGCGCACTGGCGGCAGGTTTGGTCACGGCGATACAGAAGATGGGCGGCAAAGTGTTGTATCGCCATCCGGTTGCGCAAATTGAGCGCCAGCAGCGCGGCTGGGTTGTTGCTGTGGAAGGGCGGCGAGAGAGGTTTGCGGCGCGGCAGATTGTGCTCAACCTGCCGCAAATCAATGCGGCGCGCCTGCTGGGCCGGCAGGCGCCCGTCAGTTTAAAGCGACAGGAGTC
>CAZEQN010000159.1:317-6203 GCA_964514335.1 uncultured Anaerolineaceae bacterium | reverse complement strand
CTTCGGCCCGGAATTCCCGGCTGATGTTCGCGAGCAGGTGGAAGCTGCGCTCGTCGCCTTCGCCCAGACCGAAGCCTGGGGCGAATCGGTTGGTAACCCGGACTTCTACAGCTGGTCCGGCATTGACCCGGCGATTGATGCCGACTACGACTTCATTCGTCTGCTCGTTATCGCCAACGGGTTGACGCTCGAAGACCTCCGCTAAACCCTTGCAGTAAGCTTTTCACCTGGGGCAGGGCTAACACCCTGCCCCAGGTTGCAATTATCCGCAGGTCATCATCTTTTGCACTCATTGACAACTTGCCCCGGGCTTTGAAGCGCACCCCCAGTCACCCCCCGCACTGCTCGGCCTCCTCCGCTGGCACCAGGAGACATCCATGCTCGAAATTAAAAATGTATCCAAAACCTATGATGGCGGCGTCCAGGCCCTCAAAAATGTCAGCTTCACCGTCCCCAAAGGCGAATTTCTGGCCGTCATCGGGTTGAGCGGTTCAGGCAAGTCCACCCTGTTGCGCTGCATCAACCGCCTGATTGAACCCACCGCCGGCCAGATCCTCTGGAATGGCGAGGACATCACGGCCGCCTCCCCGGAAGAAATGCGGCGCATCCGCCGCCGCATTGGCATGGTTTTCCAGCACTTCAATCTCGTTCACCGCAGTAAGGTCATCACCAACGTCCTGGCTGGTCGCCTCGGTTATGTGAACCCCGCCTGGAGTCTCATCAACCGCTTCCCCAAAGCCGACACTGAAAAAGCCATGCAGCAATTGGAACGGGTGGGCATCGCCGACAAGTACAACCAACGCGCCGATGCGCTCTCCGGCGGCCAGCAGCAACGGGTGGGCATCGCCCGCGCCCTGATGCAGGACCCCGAAATCATCCTCGCCGATGAACCTGTCGCCAGCCTGGACCCGGTCCTGGCCCACAGCATCATGAAGCATCTGGAAGACATCAACAAAAAAGATGGCGTTACTGTCCTGTGCAGCCTGCACTTTCTCGACCTCGTGCACGCCTACGCTGACCGGGTCGTGGCCCTTAACGAAGGCGAACTGGTCTTTGAAGGCCTGCCGCAGGAAATTGACGATGCCAAGTTCAAGGAAATCTACGGCCGTGAAGCCGAGCGGGTAGGGTAAACCGATGAAAACAACTCCCAAAGCCTCCCTCTGGAAATCCCTCCGCCTCGGCCTGTATATAATCCTTACCGGCATCGTATTTGCTTATGGGTTTGATGTCACCAAAGTCAATCTCGCTGAATTGCAGAGTGAACGCCGCCAGGAAAGCCTGACCCGCGTGATTCGCGCCCTGGCCCGCCCGGACATCTTTGAATATGACCAGACCATCGTGGTCGTCAACACCCCTATCTTTGTGCCCTGTGCGCCGGATGACCGCGTGGCAGACTTCATCTCCGAGAGCGAGCCGGATGCCCCGCGGGTGGTGGTTACCCCGGCCTGCGGCGGGCCCACCGAAACCGTGCTGGTGGAAGGGTTTGGTTTTGCCCCCTTCACCGAAGGCTCGATTCGGTTCGTGCCGGATAGCGACCCGAATAACCCGCTCGAACTTGGCCGCGCCGGCATCGTCACGGATGAGACCGGCTATTTCAGTGTGGATTTCCGTCTGCCCAACCGTGAATCAGAAGACTTCCAACTCATTCGCGTCACCGCCCGTGAAAATGTCGGCGCGCCGTATTTTACGACCACAGCCCATGATACCTGGGACAAAATCGTTGAAACTGTTTTTATGGCGCTGCTGGCCACCGCCGCCGGTACCCTGCTTGCCATCCCCTTGAGTTTCATCGCCGCCCGCAACCTCATGAAACCCGTCCGCAGCCCGCTGGCCAGTATTGCCCTCTCGCTGCTTGGCTGGCCGCTGGGCATCTGGCTCGGCTTGCAGGTCATCCATTGGGTTGCCGTCCAGAGCCAGCCGTTTGCGGCCAACGGGCTGGTTGTGCTGGCCAGCGTTATTCTGGCCCCGATTGTATTTAGTGCCATCTTCCGCTGGGCCTTGCCCCAGGTTGAAGACCATGTGCCCTCCACCGGGCTCAAGCTTGCCCGCCAGGCCGCCCTGCTGGTCGGCTTGCTGTTTATCTTTTTTGGCCTGTATCAACTGGCAGTCCTCATGAACATCCTCGGCGAGGCGATTGCCGCGAGCTTTGGCCCCTTTGCCTTCCTCGGGACGCTTTTCTTCCAATCCGGTGAAATCCTGCGCTTGCTCATCCCTGTCCTGGCCGCCCTGGCAGCCGGCGCCGCTATCAGCAGTGTGCTTTCCCGGTTGGGCCAGCGTATGGCTGAAAGTCTTTCGGCAGGTGTGGCAAAAATCCTCAACATTCTGCTCATGACCACCGCCAGCACCGTCATTTTCCTGCTGGGTGGCGCCCTGCTGGAATGGCTCTACCGCTGGGGCCGTCCGGAACTCACCGTGTACTGGCCGGCCGCCATTGGCGCGGGCCTTGGCCTGTTGCTGGCGTTGCTGGTCAAGCCCAAAGACATCCTGCCGCATGGTCTGGTGATTTACTATGTTGCGCGTCTGTTCCTTAACACCCTGCGCTCGGTGGAAGCCCTGGTCATGGCGATTGTGTTCGTGATTGCCGTTGGCATTGGCCCGTTTGCCGGCGCCCTTGCGCTTGGCCTGCACACCGTCGTCAGCCTCGCCAAGCTCTACTCCGAGCAGGTCGAAAGCATTATGGCCGGCCCGCTGGAAGCCATCCAGGCCACCGGCGCCAACCGCCTGCAGACCATCGTCTATGCCGTCATCCCGCAGATTATCCCGCCCTACATCTCCTACACCATGTACCGCTGGGATATCAATGTGCGCATGTCCACCATCATTGGTTTCGTCGGCGGTGGCGGTATCGGCTTCCTCCTGCAACAGAACATCAATCTGCTCAACTACCGCGCCGCCGCGGCCCAGATGTTCGCCATCGCCATCGTTGTTTCACTGATGGATTACATCTCCTCTGTTCTGCGCGAGAAATACGTCTAAGCCTGTCAGGCAACGCCTCCCCCAAAAGTCCAGCCGCGCGGCTGGACTTTTTTCTTACATGCGCTTAACGCCCCCATGCTAGAATCCAACCTATGCTCAAGCAAAAATTATCAAAACTGTCGCGTTTTCTCCTGGTTTCCGGTCTGGCGGTTTTCGCAGCCATCGTCCTGCCGCGCGTCTTCACCACCGCCCTGGCTCTGCCGGATATACACGCGGTGGAGCATGCCAGCGCCGCCCCGGTCGCCATTGTCTATGGCGCCGGCATCCGGCGCGACGGCGGCCCCTCGGCTGTGCTGCGCGACCGGCTGGATGCTGCCATTGCCCTCTACCGCGCCGGCAAAGTGGATACCCTCCTGCTAAGTGGCGCCGCCCCGGAACCCGTCTCCATGCAGGGCTATGCCCTGGAGCAGGGGGTCGCCCCGGAAGACATCCTGCTGGATGAAGGCGGCCTGCGCACTTACGATACCTGCTACCGCGCTGCCAATGTTTTTGGCATCTCGCACGCCATCCTGGTCACCAACCATTTCCACTTGCCGCGTGCCATGTATCTATGCAGCCAGTTTGGGCTGGAAGTGCAGGGCGTGTATGCCGAGGAAAGCCGCTACTGGCGCGGCGCTCTTGTGGTCTGGAATGTGCGTGAAACTCTCGCCACTGTGGTAGCCTTGTGGGAAGCGCACATCTCGCGCCCGTTGCCCACCTACCCGGATGCGATGACCCATGAGGAGATGGCTTTATGGTCAGCCGTGCTGAAGCCCTTGCCCTGATGCAGGAATACGTAAAAAACGAAGGCCTGCAACGCCACATGCTGGCCGTGGAAGCCGCCATGCGCTGGTACGCCCGCCAGCACGGGCAGGACGAAGAGGCCTGGGGCCTGGCGGGCCTGCTGCACGACTTTGATTGGGAAATTCACCCCAGTCTTGAAAATCACCCCCAGGCTGGCGCCGAAATCCTGCGCCAGCGCGGCATTCCCGAAGCCACCATTCAGGACATCTTGAGCCACGCTGACCATACCGGCGTGCCCCGCGACACCCCCCTGCGCAAAGCCCTGGCGGCCTGCGATGAACTCACCGGCCTGATAATCGCCGTGGCGCTGGTGCGGCCCTCGCGCTCCATTCTGGATCTGGAAGTCAAGTCCGTCAAAAAGAAGTGGAAAGACAAAGCCTTTGCCGCCGGCACCCACCGTGAAGAAATGGAAGCCGCCGCCGCCGAATTCGGCGTGGAACTCTGGCAGCATGTAGGCAACGTGATTGCTGCCATGCAATCCATCCCGGATGAGCTCGCCCTGCGCGGCAACCCCGCCTGACCCGGCCGCCATTGCGCTGCCCATTTGTTTGCCGAAGCGGCACGAATCATGCTATAACCAAATCATTGCAAAACCTATGGAGTGAGGCGGCATGACCCTGTCCGGCAAAGGCTTATTCATCTGGAAAATCCTGGATTGCGAAGGCGGCGACCCGGCCGCCATCCGCAAGGTGGCGCTGGCGTCTGGCTTGAGCCATGTGTTGATTAAGGTCGCGGATGCCGAGCGCACCTACAACTATGACACCGCCCGCCTCTTTGACCGCGTTGCCCCGGTGGCTCGCGCCCTGCGGGATGCCGGAATCCAGGCCTGGGGCTGGCAATACATCTACGGTCGCGACCCGCTGGCCGAAGCCCGCAAAGCCATCCAGCGCGTCAAGGAACTCAATCTGGATGGCTTTGTGGTCAATGCCGAAATTGAATTCAAAGCCTCCGGCATGGATGTGCCCGCCCGCAAGTACATGCAGGAACTGCGCGCCGGCCTCAAAACCACCCCGCTGGCCTTAAGCACCTTCCGCTTCCCCTCCTACCATCCGCAATTCCCCTACGATGCCTTTCTGGAATACTGTGACATCAACATGCCCCAGGTGTACTGGCAGGGCGCCCATAACCCGGAAGCCCAGCTCAAGCGCGTTCAGAGCGAATTTTCCATCCGCCGTTTCAAGCGCGCCCTCATCCCCACCGGAGCGGCGTACGCCGTGGGCGACTGGAAACCCACCGCCAACGACACCATTGAATTCCTGAACACCGCCCGCAGCCTGAAACTCACCGGGGCCAATTTCTGGTCCTGGGATTACGCCCGCAAGAACCTGCCTGAAGTGTGGCGCGCCATCCGCGATTATGCCTGGGCCAGCCCCACGCCACCCACCCCGGCTCCCGCGCCGCAGCAGTTGCCAGAACAATGGCTGGCGGCCATGAATGCCCGCGATGCCGTGCGCCTCGCTACCCTCTATACCCCGACCGGTGTGCGTGTCCTGCCCGGCCGCACGATTCAAGGGCCGGAAGCCCTGCTCACCTGGTACTACAACTTCTTGAACGTGGAGTTCCCCAGCGCCGTCTTCCAGCTCACGGGCATGTCCGGCACGGGCAACTCGCGCCACTTCACCTGGACCGGGCAATCGCCTTCCAGCGGCAAACAAATCCTCAATGGCAACGACACCATCGGCATCGTGGATGGCCGGATTGCCTATCACTATTCCTTCTTCAACATCACCGAAACCATTCCAAAAACAATATAAATCGCAAAAAAACGCCGCGGTCTTTCAAGCCGCGGCGTTTTTATAGGTAGTCAATCAATTTACTTCGCATACTCCCGCAGCAGGGCCAGCATCTCGGTCTGTTCGTTTTCTTCCGCTGCCTGGAGCGCACTCTTCCCCCGATAGTCCTTTTCCTCCACCGAGGCCCCGTGCTCCAGCAGCCAGCGGGCGGCGTCCAGCCGGTTGTGCCACACCGCCCCGTGCAGGCTGGTTTTCAGGGCCTCCTGCGCCCCCGCCTTCCACAGGAGTTCCAGCAATGCGACTTCGCCGCTCATGGCGGCATGAAACGCCAACGGAATGCCATGCGCCCCGCCGCTGTTGGCTTTGGCCGGGTCCGCCGCCAGCGCCGCCTGCA
>CAZEQN010000159.1:0-307 GCA_964514335.1 uncultured Anaerolineaceae bacterium | reverse complement strand
CTGCACCACCTCCGTGCGCCCCAGCATCGCGGCGGCCGCCAGTTCCAGCTCCGCCCCCTGCGCCAGCAAAAACTCGGCGATGTCGCGCCGGCCCATATGCCCGGCCGCCCCCAGCGGGCTTTCATTCATCTCATGGTTAAAGGCGTGCACCAGCGCCGGGTTGGCTGCGGCTTTGGTTCTCACAGTGTCCAGGTCAAAATGACAATCGATGATGAACTGGTTGCCTTCTTCCCGGGTATAGGACGTTTCGGTCATCGGGTTTTCTCCTCGTACAGGTTGCCGCCATCATACCGCGGCTTGTCCGCTG
>CAZEQN010000158.1:5404-6289 GCA_964514335.1 uncultured Anaerolineaceae bacterium | reverse complement strand
TCAACCACGGCCGCATCGAGCAGGTCGGCGCCCCGGCCGAAATCTACGAGGCCCCCGCCACTGAATTCGTGGCCGGTTTTGTTGGCATCTCCAACCTTATTCGCGGCGAAGTCGCCCGGGCCATCACCGGTTCGGACCGCACCTTCTCCATCCGCCCGGAGAAAATTCACCTGCTGGAACCCGGCGCAAAAGTCGCCCCCGGCATGGTCGCCGTCGAAGGTGCCATCCAGGAAGTCATCTACCTCGGCATGTACACCCGCTACGAGGTCGCCCTGGCGGGCGGCGGCCGCCTCACGGTCGCCCAGCAGAATCTCGCCACCACCTCCAGCGCCGCCCAGTTGGCCCGCGGCCGCGCCGTCCAGCTCGTCTGGGAGCAAAGCCACAGCCGCCCGCTCGGCGCGGCAGGGGAGGGCTAGCCATGTGCGCCGCCACCACGCCTCCGGCCGTTGAGCGCAGTCTCACCCAGCGCCTCTCCAACCTGCTCTACCTGCGCCCGCGCCTGCTCCTGCGCCTGTTGCTCGGCCCGCCCCTCGCCTGGTTCATCGTCGTCTATCTCGGCTCGCTCGCCATCCTCATGCTCCAGAGTTTCTTCTATCTGGATGACTTCACCGGCCGCATCGTGCGCGAATTCAGTTTGAGCAGCTACGCCCAGCTTTTCACCGCCTCCAACCTGGATATCTTCCGCCGCACCGCCGGCATGGCCGCCGCTGTCACTCTGGCCGCCGCCATCCTCGCCTTCCCGCTGGCCTACTTCATGGCCCGCTATGCCAGCCCGCGCGCCCGCGCCCTGCTCTACCTCTCCATCACCCTGCCGCTCTGGTCCAGCTACCTCGTCAAGGTCTACTCCTGGAAGCTCATCCTCTCCAAGGAAGGCATCTTAAGCTG
>CAZEQN010000158.1:0-5394 GCA_964514335.1 uncultured Anaerolineaceae bacterium | reverse complement strand
GCCACTCTCGGCCTGGAGCGCGCCCAGGGCTGGCTGCTCGGCCTGCCGGTCATCGGCGGGCCGTCCCTCTCCATCAGCCTCATCGGGATATTTCTGGTCTTCCTGTACGTCTGGCTGCCCTACATGGTGCTGCCCATTCAGGCCGCCCTTGAGCGCGTCCCCAAGAGCCTGCTGGAAGCCAGCGGTGACCTCGGCGCCGCCCCCGGCGACACCTTCCGCCGCATCATCCTGCCGCTGGCCTTTCCGGGCGTGGTGGCCGGTTCCATTTTCACCTTCTCACTCACCCTCGGCGACTTCATCGTCCCCTCGGTCATGGGCAACTCCAGCTATTTCATCGGCCAGGCCGTGCTTTCCCATCAGGGCACGTCCGGCAACATCCCCCTCGCTGCCGCCATGACCACCGTCCCCATGCTCATCATGGGCCTCTACCTCTACGTCGCCCGCCGTTTGGGAGCCTTCGATGCGCTCTAAAAAATCCGCCCCCGCCCGCGAGCGCGCCCCGCTGCCCGTCAGTCTCGGCGCGGCCCTCACCGTCCTGTTCATCAATTTCCCCATCTTCATCATCTTCCTCTACGCCTTCACCACCGATGAACAGACTTACACTTTCCCCCTGCCCGGTCTGACCCTCAAGTGGTTTGCCGTGGCCTGGGGCCGCCAGGACCTGTGGGATGCGCTCACACTCTCGGCCCAGGTCGCCGCGATTGCCACCGCCATCGCCCTGCTGCTCGGCACGCTGGCCGCCGCTGCCGTGGCCCGCACCAAATTCTTTGGTCGCGAGTCGATTTCCTTCATGCTCCTGCTGCCGCTGGCCCTGCCCGGCATCGTCACCGGCATCGCCCTGCGCTCGGCTTTCGGCATGTTCGAAATCCCCTTCTCGTTCTGGACCATCATCATCGGCCATGCCACTTTCTGCGTGGTGATTGTCTACAACAATGTCGTCGCCCGTTTCCGGCGCACCTCCTGGTCAATCGTCGAAGCTTCGATGGACCTCGGCGCCAACGGCTGGGAGACCTTCAAGCGCATCATCCTGCCCAACATCGCCACCGCTTTGCTGGCGGGCGGCATGCTGGCCTTCGCCCTCTCGTTCGATGAAGTTATCGTCACCACCTTCACCGCCGGCCAGCAGAGCACCCTCCCGATCTGGATTTTCAGCCAGCTCACCCGCCCGCGCGACCGCCCGGTCACCAATGTCGTCGCCCTGTTCGTGGTGCTCATCATGGCGATTCCCATCCTGCTCGCTTATCGCATCAGCCAGCGGGATGGCGAAACCCAGTTGAGCCGTTAGCCCCGTACGCCCCCTTTAACCCCCACGGCAACGCCCCTAACTGGCGTTGCCGTGTTTTTTCTGTGCCTGCCGTTTGGCCGTGCGCCGCTCGTGCTGTTCGTGAATCTGGCGCACATGGTCGATTTTCTCGTCAATGGCGGCCGCCAGCCAGCGCCGCCCTTTCTCCGCCGTGCCGAGGCTGCCCGCCCCGTAGGCCCCGGTGGCGGTGTCGTCCTCCCAGGGCGGATTGGCGACCAGCGCCCCGCCTTCCACCCAATCCATATAATAGGCCGGGGTGCTGATGAACACGGTTTCATCCACCACGCGCTCCATCCAGGCCAGGTCGGGCCGCAGGTGCAGCATCAGCGAGGTCTCCAGCTCGCCGGCGTGGCCCATCCCGCCAATCGCCGAGTCTCGCACGTCCTCCAGCGCCGCCACGCCCGCCGGGCCGCTTAAGTACAGCCAGGCCGTCGCCGTGAAGCAGTGCGGCTGGCGTTCCCCGGCGTACTTGACCACCGTGGTCAGGAACGAGCAGTTGCCGCCGTGCCCGCTCATAAAGTAGAAGCGCTCCTGCCCGGCCGCAACCAGTGCATCCAGCGCCGCCCCCCAGAAGTCCTCAAAGGCGCGCCCGCCGCAGTTCAGCGTGGCCGCGAACGCCCGCCGGTGGGTGCTCACGCCGTAGGGGAAGACCGGCAGCGCAACCGCCTCGTCCGGCACGGCCGCCGCCACGCCCTGCGCAATCGCCTCAATAATCACGGTGTCCACATTCAGGGCCAGGTGGTAGCCGTGTTGCTCGGTGTGCCCAATCGGCAGCAGGATGACGCGCGCCTTGCCGTCCTGCGGCAGCGTCACCGGCTTGTGGGCCGCGGCCGGCAGGTGCAGTTCGCGCCCGCCCAGCCCGAGCGTCAGCCCGGCTGGCAGGTTGGCGTACACGCGGGTGAAGCCGTCTTCTTCCAGCCCGGCCAGCAGGTTGCGCACCATGGCCGCCAGCGTCTCCGGTGGCACGGCCAGCCCGCTGCCCGCCCAGCCAAACGGCAGCGGCGGCAGTAAGCCGACCTCCGGCGCGTTCAACGTCGCGGCCAGCGCGGCCGCATCCGGCGCGCCGCCCAGCGGCAGCACCAGCGGCGTCTCCCGCCCCAGCGCCGCCACTTCCGGCCAGGTCAGTTCTTCATACAAAAATGTCTTCATCGCATCTACCCGACCATTCCTGTTTTTCCAAGTGTGGCAAATCTCACACAGCCAATTTGTCATTCCGAGCGCAAGAGTTGGCTTGCCAACTCCGGAATCCCGTTCATGCCCTTTTTCAGACCGGCTCACTGGTAAACACTCCCGACTCGCGACCCTTCACTTCGCTCAGGGTGACAAGACGATCTGTATCAGCCTTTCTGCTTTTCTTTGCGCTCTTTGCGTTCTTTGCGTGAGATGGTTTTTTTTTCACCGCAGCGGGCTGAAGCCCGCTGTCTGAACGCCTCTCTGCCCTCCGGCAAATCAACAATCCGCAATCCAAAATCTACAATCCCTAGCCTTCCACTTCCGCGTCCGCAATCGCCAACGCCTCATTCAAAATCGCCAACCCCTCGGCCAACTGCGCCTCGGTGATGATCAGCGGCGGCACAATGAGCACCACATTCCAATGGATGAAGATATTCAGGCCGCGTTCCAGGCAGTACTGACGCAGTTTCTTCATCGGCTCGCTGGTCTGGTTGAACGGCGAAAGCGGCTCACGCGTGGCGCGGTTCTTCACCAGTTCCAGCCCGGCGAACAGGCCGATGGAACGCACCTCGCCCACCGAGGGGTGCTTTTCGCCCAGGTCGTTGAGCATCTGGCGCAGGGCCAGGCCGCGGCGGGCGGCCTGCCCCACCACGTCATCCGCCTGCATCGCCTTGATATTGGCGACCGCCGCGGCGAGGGTCAGGGTGTGGCCGCTGTAGGTCAGGCCGCTCTGGAAGACGCGCTCCTTGAAATGCTCGGCGATGAACGGCCGCATGCCGACCGCCCCCAGCGGCAAATAGGAGGAGGTCAGGCCCTTGGCCATCGTAATTAAATCCGGCACCACGCCCCAGTGGTCCACGGCGAACCACTGGCCAGTGCGGCCAAACCCGGCCATGACCTCATCGGCAATCAGCAGGATGCCGTAGGTGTCGCACAGGGCGCGCACGCCCTGCAGGTAGCCCTCCGGCGGCACGAGGATGCCATTCGTGCCGGTCACGCTTTCCAGCATCACCGCCGCAATCGTCTGCGGCCCTTCGTAGGTGATGATTTCCTCGAGGTGGTTGAGGTAGTCGCGGGTGAAGTCGGCTTCCGGCAGGTCGGGGTTGGACTGGTGGAAGGTGGAGCGGTAGCGGTAGGGGTCAAGGAAGTGCACCACGCCGCCCATCAGGTTCGGCTCCCAGGCGTGGCGGCGCGGGTCGCCGGTGAGCGCCATCGCCCCGGCGGTCGCCCCGTGGTACGAGCGGTAGCGGGTGAGGATTTTGTGCCGGCCGGTGACGGCGCGGGCGAGCTTGATGGCGTTTTCGTTGGCTTCGGCCCCGCCCAGGGTGTAGAGGAAGTGGCTGATATCGCCGGGGGTGATGCTGGCGAGCAGGCGGCCGAGCTCGGCCAGCGGGCGGGTGGCCATCGAGCCGTGGGCGAAGGGAAGGGCGCGGGCCTGCTCCACGATGGCCTCGATGACGCGCGGGTCGCCGTGGCCGAGGTTGACGCACATCATCATCGAGTTGAAGTCGAGGTAGCGCTTGCCGTGCGCATCCCAGAAGTACACGCCCTCGGCGCGCACCACCGGGATGGGGTTGACGCCGCTCTGCGCCGACCAGGTCCAGAAGTTGTGTTCCAAACTGACGGCAGCGATGTCTGAATCGGGGAAGTCGAACATGGGGCGCTCCTTGGGGCGGGACGGGTGGGGAAATTATAACGGCGGGGAAGGGTTCAGACAGCGGGCTGAAGCCCGCTGAACGAAAAACAATCTCACGCAAAGAATAGAGGGGAGGGAGATTGCTTCCCCTCGACTGCGCTCGCAATGACAGGAGGTGGGGATATGACAAAACATATGACATACATGCACCCCATTTTGAAATTTTGTCACATCGTGTCATATTTGTCACATACTTTTGTCAAACGGTAGACAGCGGGCAGGCTGGCATCTGGATAGATTAGGCGTTCATTGACGAGGCGGTGGAGGGCCTGATGAATGGCGGCGGGGGCGTGGCGAGGGAGGGCGGCGAGGAGCTGGCGGCGGCTGGCGGGGCCGTAGATGGCGAGGTGTTCGAGGATGGCGTTGGGGGCGGAGAGGGGCCGGATGCGCTGGGGGTGGGTGGCGTTGGGCAGGGCGTGGGGGAGTATCTCGATATAGTCGGGGTTGGGGCCGGGGGGCTGGGCGCGGAATTGGGCGGCAAAGGAGCGGGGGTCAGATGCGCGCAATTTGAGGGCGTGAAAGTGGATGATGGGGTCTTTGGGGGCGGCGTGGATGAGGAGCATGTTATCCACCAGGCCTTTGAGGTGGGAGACGCCGCGATAGAGGCCGCGTTTGTTGAGGTGGTGGACGATGATGAAGGCGGCGCTGGTGGCGGCGGCGATTTGACGGAGGGCGATGACGGTTTCGGTGAGGCGGCCGGGGACGGATTCCAGATTGTAGGGTGAGAGGCTGATGAGTGGGTCGAGGATGATGAGGCGGGCGTTCAGGTCGCGGATGAGGTGTTCGAGGTAGTGGGTGTCGCCCGGGTGGGGGAGATGCCAGTAGTTGTTGCTGGCGATGTAGATGGGGGGCGGGGTGTGGCGGCGGAGGCCGTGATTGAGGAGGGTGAGGCGGTGGTTGATGGCGAGGTGGCCGTGGTCTTCTTCCATGTAGAGGACGGGGGTCTGGAGGGTGGGGTGGCCGAGCCACGGCAGGCCGAGGCTGGCATGGAGGGCGAGGTGGAGCATGGAGTAGGTTTTTTTGGCGGCGGAGTCGCCGACGAGGAGGGTGATTTGGCCGGCCTGGGCGACATCCTGGACTATCCAGGGGTAGGCGTGGCTGGGGGTGATGGCAGCGCGCCAGGCGGGGCGGTGATCGTCGGGGTGGTCGTGGTGCTGGCGGCGGTCGGCGGGGTCGCGGGGGGTGAGGAAGGGGGCGTATGGCGTGAAGATGGGGGATTCAG
>CAZEQN010000157.1:0-6292 GCA_964514335.1 uncultured Anaerolineaceae bacterium | reverse complement strand
CCCAATCCAAACTGGCCGGTGAGCAGGCCGTGGCCGCCGCCAACCCCGCTGCCAGCATCGCCCGCGTTAACCTCTTCGGCTGGAGCCTGTCCGGCAGCCGCAGCCTGGGCGAGTTTTTCGTCAATGGTCTGCGGGCTGGCGCGCCCCTCAAGGGCTTCACGGATGTCTTCTTCTGCCCGCTGCTGGTCAATGACATCGCCGGAATATTGTTCGAGATGCTCGCCCGCGACCTGCGCGGCCTGTACCATGTCGTCAGCCGGGATTCGATGAGCAAGTACGCGTTTGGGGTGCGGATCGCCGAACTGTTTGGGTTTGACCCGGCCGTGATTGCGCCAATCTCGGTACATGATGCCGGGCTGGCCGCCCGCCGCTCGCCCCGGCTGACTCTCAAAACCGATAAACTCGCCGCCGCCCTCGGCCGCCCCCTGCCCGACCTGCCCTCGGCCCTGGCGCGCTTTCACGCCCTGCACCAGCAGGGCTACCCGGCCCAGTTGCGGGCCGCTGCCCGCGATTAACTCTTCTTGGAGGATCCCCATGACCATCACCATCCTTGACCGCCAGATTGGCCCGGAACATCCCACCTACTTCATTGCCGACATCGCCGCCAACCATGATGGCGACCTGCAGCGCGCCAAAGACCTGATTCGGCTCGCAAAGGATGCCGGGGCGGATGCCGCCAAGTTCCAGAATTTCCGCGCCGAGAAAATCGTCTCGGACTATGGCTTCAAGGCCATGGGCGGCCAGGTCTCGCACCAGGCCCAATGGAAGAAAAGCGTCTTTGAGGTCTACCAGGATGCCTCGGTGCCGTTTGATTGGACGCCCACGCTCAAAGAAGAGTGCGACAAAGTCGGCATTCACTATTTCTCCAGCCCCTATGACGATGAAGCCATTGCCATGCTGGATGCCTATGTGCCAGCCTACAAAGCCGGTTCGGATTTAATGTCCTGGCCGCACGGTCTGCTCAAGATGGCGAAATTCGGCAAGCCGGTGCTGGTGGCCACCGGCGCGGCCGACATCAGCGATGTGGCGCGTGCCATGCGCATTTTACAGGCTGCCACCGACCAGATTGTGCTGATGCAGTGCAACACCAACTACACCGCCCGCGAAGACAACTACGACCATCTCAATCTGAACGTCCTCAAAACCTACGCCCAGATGTGGCCGGGGGTCGTCCTCGGCCTGTCCGACCACACCCAGAGTCCCGCCCCGGTGGTGGGCGCGGTCGCCCTCGGCGCGCGCGTGATTGAACGCCACTTCACCGACAGCAACGAGCGTGAAGGCCCTGACCACAAATTTGCTCTCAACCCCGAAAACTGGGCCCGCATGGTGGACGAAGTCCGCATTCTGGAGCGTGCCCTCGGCAGTCCGGACAAATTCGTAACCGCCAACGAGCAGGACACCTACATCGTCCAGCGCCGCTGCCTGCGCGCCGCCCGCGACATCCGTGCCGGTGAAACCCTCACCGCCGAGCATCTGGAAGCCCTGCGCCCGGCCACGCCCGGCGCCGTGCCGCCCTGGGATGCCGAACTGGTGGTTGGCAAAGTCGCCCGTATGGACCTGCCCTACGGCAAGGAAATCCGCTGGACCGACCTGGAAGGCTAGCGGCGCCGATTGCTGCTGTATGAAAGTCCTCTACTTCTCGCGCGATTACACCCCCCACGACCATCGCTTTCTGGCCGCCCTGGCCCAGACCGAGCATGAGGTCTATTTTCTGCGCCTGGAACGGCGCGGCCACGCCCAGGAAGAACGCCCGCTGCCGCCCGGCATCCGGCCGGTGGCCTGGGCGGGTGGAGCGCGCCCGGCCCGCCTCGCGGATGGGCCGCGTCTGCTCTTCTCGCTCTGGCGGGTGCTGCGCCGCCTGCGGCCAGACCTCGTCCATGCTGGCCCAATCCAAACTTGCGCCCTGCTGGCCGCTCTGGCCGGAGCCAAACCGCTCGTCAGTATGTCCTGGGGTTCCGACCTGATGCTGGACGCCGAAAAAGACCGCCGCCACCGCTGGGCGACCCGCGTGGTGTTGCAAAAAAGCGCCGGTTTGATATGCGATAATGAAGCCGTGCGCGCCAAGGCTATTGCCCTCGGCGCCGCGCCGGACAAAATCACCGTCTTCCCCTGGGGCGTGGACCTCGCCCACTTTTCGCCGGAAGGCGGCGATGGCGGCCTGCGCCAGCGGGCCGGCTGGCAGGACTGTTTCGTCCTGCTGCACACCCGCACCTGGGAGCCGGTCTATGGCGTGGATGTCCTCGCCCGCGCCTTTGTGCTGGCCGCCGGGCAGCGCCCGGACCTGCGCCTGCTGTTGCTCGGTAACGGCTCGCTGGCGGGGCGTATCCGGCGCACCCTCATCGGCGGTGGCGTGCTGGACTGGGTGCATTTTGGCGGTCAGGTGAATTACGCTGACCTCCCGCACTACTACCGGGCCGCCGACCTGTACATCAGCGCCAGCCACAGTGACGGCTCTTCGGTCTCGCTGATGGAAGCGCTCGCCTGCGGCCGGCCAGCGGTGGTGTCAGACATCCCCGGCAACCGCGAATGGGTCACGCCCGAGGTCGGCTGGCAGTTCCCGGATGGCGATGCCGAAGCGCTGGCGGGTATCATCCTGCAGGCCGTCGCGGCGCAGGAAGGGTTGAAAGCCAGGGCCGCCGCCGCCCGCCGCCTGGCCGAGCGCAAAGCCAACTGGCCGGTAAATTTTCAGCGCTTGCTGGCGGCCTACGAGAAAGTGCGTGTCTCATGAGTGATTTTAAAGAATTCAAGGACTACAACCCCCAGCCGGAGCCTACCCCCGGCCACCGGGTGGCGCTGGTGGCCTCGGCCGCCATTGCGGTACTGGTGCTGGGCGTGAGTGTCTTTACCATCCTCGCCATCCCGGAGTCCCCGGCGGTGGAAACGCCTGAAGGCAGCATCCAGATGGAAGGCTTGCTCGCCATTGAGGGCCGCCTGAACGAATTTCTGGTGCTTGCCAGCCGCGGCGACTATGAAGCCGCCTACAGCCTGTATTCCTCCAGCGGTCAGCGCGCTCTGCGCTTTGCCGCCTTTGAAGCCCGCCTCGCCCAGCAAGACCTGGCCGGATACGCCAAACTTGAAATCAACCTTTACGAGTTAGACACAATTACCCGCGTCCGCGGCACCGCCTGGTTTGGCGATACGCGTACCCGTTCTTTTGAAGCCCTGCTTGAACAAGCCGATGGCGTTTGGTGGATTACCTCCTTTGAATTGGGTGATTGATGCCTGACCGAAAGCCCCTCCGCCTACCGAATTTTGACTATGCCGCCGCGGGCGCCTATTTCGTAACCGTTTGCAGCCATTTGCGCCGCCCGATTTTCGGGCGAGTTGTTGGCGACCAATGCAGACTATCATCCCTTGGCGCGGTTGTGCAATCGACCTGGCACAAGTCACCATCTCATTTTGAGAACATCCAGTTGGATGAATTTATCGTGATGCCCAATCACGTACATGGCATTCTTTGGATACTCCCAGATGATTCAAAGTGGGATTCCGATGAATCAATCAACTCATTTGCAAAGGTAGGGGCGCAGCATGCTGCGCCCTTACAAAGGCTTCCGCGAGTGCAGCCAGGGTCATTGAGCGCGATAGTCCGGTCATTCAAATCCGCGGCAACTCGTGAGGCCTATCGGCAAAATCTTAACAACGGCCAACCCATCTGGCAGCGCAACTACCACGAACACATTCTGCGCGATGAAGAAGACCTATTCCTGCATCGCAAATACATTCAGGAAAACCCATTGAAATGGGCGCTGGATGATTACCATGCCTGATACCCCCCGCACCGTCGCCATCATTCAGGCCCGCATGGGCTCCAGCCGCCTGCCCGGCAAAGTCCTCGCCGACCTTGGCGGCCAACCCGCCCTGGCCTGGATGACCCGCCGCGCCGCCCGCGCCGCCCGCATTCATCAGGTCGCCATTGCCACCACCACCGATCCGGCGGATGACCCGGTGGCCGCCTTTGGCGCCGCCGCTGGCGTGCCGGTGGTGCGCGGCAGTATGCATGATGTCCTCGACCGTTATCTGCTGGCTGCCCGCCAATTGCAGGCCGAGGTTATCGTGCGCCTCACCGGCGATTGCCCCTTTATTGACCCGGCCCTGCTCGACTCCAACCTGCAAACCTTCTTCGCCCACCAACCGCCGCTGGATTTTGCCGCCAACCGCCTGCCGGAAGGTCGCACCGTTCCCATCGGGTTGGACACCGAGATTTGCACCATCGCCGCCCTGGAGCGCGCTGGCCGTGAAGCCACCGCCCCGCACCAGCGCGAGCAGGTCATGCCCTATTTCTACGAAAACCCCGGCCTGTTCAATATCCTGCACATCCGCCACACCCCGGACTACGGCGCTTACCGCTGGACGCTGGACACCCCGGAAGACCTGGCCCTGCTGCGCGCCATCGTCGCCCACTTCCCGGATGATTCTTTCTCCTGGCTGGAAGTCCTCCAACTGGTACAGGCCCACCCCGAACTCACCGAAATCAACGCCACTGTCCGGCATAAGGACTACCGCGAAGTGGATGACCGCCGATGACCACCCTTACCATTTTCAGCGCCCCCAAACCGATGCGCGACCCGCACATCATCACCATCCAGCGCAACGCCATCCAGTCCTGGCTGGCGCTCGGTCCGCAGGTCGAAGTGTTCCTGATTGGCGATGAATACGGCCTGCCAGAAACTGCCGCCGAGTTTGGGCTCCGTCACCTGCCGCAGGTCAAAACCAACGAAAGCGGCACGCCGCTCGTCAGCAGCATTTTTGACCTCGCCCGCCAGCACAGCGCCAGCCCGCTGTTGTGCTACGTCAATGCCGATATCCTCTTTCTGCCCGGCCTGGCCGAAACCGCCGCCGCGGTCCTCCGGCAATGCGCGGAATTCCTGCTCGTCGGCCAGCGCTGGGACCTGGACATCACCACCCCGCTGGAATTCACCCCCGGTTGGGATGCCCGTTTGCGCGAGGATGCCCATCAGCGCGGCCGCTTGCACCCACCCGCTGGCAGCGACTATTTCATCTTCCCCCGCCACCTGTTTACGCACATTCCGGATTTTGCCATCGGCCGCGCCGGCTGGGATAACTGGATGATTTACCACGCCGCCACCCAGTCCTGGCCGTGCGTGGATGCCACACCGGAAATCACCATCATCCACCAGAATCATGACTATCGCCACCTGCCCGGCGGTCAGCCCCACTACCGCCAGCCCGAAACCCAGGTAAACACCGCCCTCGGCGGCGGCCAGCGCAACATGTACATCGTGCTGGACTGCAACCGTGAACTGCGCCACGGGCGGGTCGGCCGCCCGCGCCTCACCCCGCTGCGCGCCCTGCGTCGCCTGGAAATGTGGCTGTGGCCGCCGGATGACCGGCCCGGCCGCCGTTTGGGGCTGGCCCGCCGCGTGCGCCGCCTGCGCCGCCGGCTCGGAAAGGATGCCGAATAATGCGCGTCGGACAGAACCCCGCCAAATCCATCGAAAGCGTCCACCAGCCGCACAAAGTCACCGCGGTCGTCATCACCTACATCCCGGCTCTGGCCGGTTACTACGCCGACAGCCTGGAAGTCTTGAAAATCTGCCTCGCCAGCCTGCGCCAGCACGCCGGCCAGCCGCTGGACTTGCTGGTCTTTGATAACGCCTCCTGCCCGGAAGTGCGCGCCTACCTCACCGAACAGCACGCCGCCGGGGCGATTCAGTACCTGACCCTGTCAGAACACAACCTCGGCAAGGCCGGTGCCTGGAACTTCGCTTTTGCCGCTGCCCCGGGCGAGTTCATCGCCTATGCGGATGCCGATGTGCAGTTCCACCCCAATTGGCTTGCCCCCCAGCTTGCCCTGCTGGCAGCCTTCCCGCAGGCGGGCATGGTCACCGGCCTGCCCCTGCTCACCCCGCCCGAGTACTCCACCGCCACTGTGGCCTGGGCCGAAGCCCAGCCGGATGTCGCCCTGACGCGCGGCCCGCTGGTCAGTTGGGAGGACTTCTGGCGGCATGCCCGCACCCTCGGTGGCGACGAACCCAAAGCCCGCGCTTTCTACGACTCCACGCCCGCCATCCAAATCCAAAAGGGCGGCCAACGTGCCCTGGTGGGCGCCGGGCATTTTCAGTTTGTGGCCCGCAAAAGCATCCTGCAACCCCTGCTGCCCATCCCCAGCCAGCGCCCGATGGGCGATGTGCGCCAGTTGGA
Source organism: uncultured Anaerolineaceae bacterium (assembly GCA_964514335.1). Lineage (GTDB taxonomy): Bacteria > Chloroflexota > Anaerolineae > Anaerolineales > UBA11579 > SCUK01. The sequence continues at coordinate 127 of CAZEQN010000157.1, read as the reverse complement.
TGAGCGCATCAACGCCGCCGGCTACCTGCGCTTGAGCACGCCGGATTGGCACGTGGAGCACATGGGCAATACCCTGCCCGCGGATGCCACCCAAACGGCCGCGCCGCCCCCCCGCCGCCGGTTGCGC
>CAZEQN010000156.1:0-6326 GCA_964514335.1 uncultured Anaerolineaceae bacterium | reverse complement strand
GACTCGCGGATTTCCGAGACGGTCTGGGTGGCCTTGTCGCCCAGCAGGTGGCCGCCGAGGCCGGGCTTGGCTCCCTGGGCGTATTTGAATTCCACGATGCGGGCGTTGCGGATGGTTTCTTCGCGCACGCCGAACATGCCGGTTGCCACCTGGGTGATGACATGGTCCTTGTACTCGGTCAGGGACTTCGGGTAGCCGCCTTCGCCGGTGCTGGTAAAGGTGCCCCAGTGGGCGGCGTTGCGCGCCCGGCTCAACATGACCTGCTCGCTGACCGAACCGTAAGACATGCCGCCGCCGTACAACGGCAGGGGGATGCTGATTTTTTCGAGGTGGTCGCCGCGCCGGTTAAGCGGGATGCCCAGTTCAATCCCGGTATCTTCCGGCAGCCATTCGCTTTCGGGCAGGAAGTTGAAGTCCAGCACATCAAACCCGCCGCCGGAACGGCCGGTCTTGTACTCGAGGCCGTTTTCCGGCGGGCGGCCGTGGGCGGCCTGGTACCAGGTGGCGAGGATGAGGTCATCCGTCCAGCGGTAGTCGCCCAGGGCGGGCGGGGCGCCCACGATTTCCTCCGACCAGCGGCGAAAGCCTTCGTGCAGGTTGGTGGTGTGCTTCTCGACAATCAGTTCAAAAGGGGTTTTATCGGCGTGGCTCATAACCCTGCACTCCCAGGAACGCATCGCGTTCCAAATCTTTCATGAACATGGCGCGGCCCATCTCGCCGCGCAGGCGGCGCACTTCGCGCAGCCCCATGGCGCCCATAATCTCCAGCAACTGGTCGCGCCAGGAGGCGGCCAGGTTCACCAGCCGCTGGGCGCCCCACTCCACCGTCAGTTTGCGCGGCAGGCTGAAGCGGCTGGTCTCGCGGGCGCGGCACTCGCCGTGAAAGCGGCCCTGCAGGGCGGCGATGACGGGCGTATCCAGCCCGACGGCATCCAACCCGCATAGAATCGCCTTGGGGATGTGTTCGGCATGAATGATGCCGCCGCTGCCGATTAAGGTCACTTCCTGGCGGATGCCGGCTTCCACAAAGGCTTTGTGGGCGGCGCGAATCAGGTCCAGCACAAACGCGCCGTGCGGGTCGCGGCCGTGGTAATCGGCCAGCAGGTGAAAGACGCGGATGCCTTTTTTGGAGAACTTGAGCAGCTCTTTGGCCGAGGTAAACGGGATGCGCAGGGCGACGAGGCTCTCGGGGAAGATGTCATGGATGGCGCGCAAGAGTCCCTCATCCCAGCCGTCCATTTCAATCAGGCGCGGGGCGTGCGCCAATACATGCAGGTTGTCCTTCTCGGAAGGTTTCACCAGCGGGACAACATGCGGGCTTTCCAGGTTGTATTGCAGCACCGCCCCCAGCGGGATGACCGCCAGCGTGCCGAGCTGGGTGGCGGCGGCGGCAGTGATGCGCCAGGTCTTTTCGCTGGCCGCCGAGGCGGGCAGTGCATCCAGCACCAGCGGCAGCGGAATCTGGAAGACGTGCGGCGTGCGGCCATTCGGCTTGCCTTCGGCATCAAACGACAGGAAGTTGGGGCGCGCCCCGATATCCACCACGGTGGAGATGAATTCGCGGCCGTGAATGCCGTCGCGGGTTGGGCGCACGATTTCAGACATATCGGTCCACATGCCGTCCCAGCCTTCGCCGCCGAATTTGCCGCGGTAACCGGCGCCCTTGACCGGCACCAAACCGCTTTCGGCTTCGTAGGAAACCGAATCGACCACGCGAAAGTCAAAGTAGGAGTCGCCCAGTTTGCGGCGCTCGGCATTGTGGCTGACGCGCACAAAGTCCGGGAATTCGGTGGTGCAGCGCAGGCAGCCCACGCAGTGCTGCTCGCGGGGCGCAAAGCCACCCACCGGCCCGCTGAACACGCCGTACATGCACGGGCGGCTCAAAATCACATCCTTGTTGCGCGGGCCGTAGTGGAAGACCTCGCCGAGGATGAGTTTGGCCAGGCCGGCGCGCTTGACCTCCACCCGGAAGCGGCTGGGCCACTTCTCGATGTCTGCGGCGCGCTCGGCGCGGATGTGGTAGCGGTGGTAGCCGCTGCCGTTGGTTTCGTTTTCTGCCATAAAATTCATCTCCAATGGGTGCGTGTTAAACAAAACACACGCCGCTCAAATTCGCAGGCGTGCTGTTTTCTTTGCTGTCCGCATTAAAAGCAACGCCCTTCCGTGACCCACCCCGGGGCATGGCAAAGCCTGCCAGCGCCGGGCCACTGTGCCGCACCTGTTTCCGCCGTCGCCGGCGGGGTTTCATGCAACACTCGTTTTGGAAGGGAGAAAAGAAGCCTGTGGCAGGCTTCAGAGGCATCCGCTGATCCTTCGATTTTCGGCCGTTTGTGCAAACGTCCTTAGCGCGGCCCTCGCGGGCCGGAACCTCCACCTCGTAATCTCTGGTTGGGCCAGAGACTCAGTCGCTATCTCTCCAATATTCAGTTGTTAATGGCGGTATCTTAACCGCGCCGGGGGCGGCTGTCAAGCGGCGCGCGGGCCGCGGAATGGCGAAACTCAAAAAAGTGGGTTGTCATTGCGAGGCCCGCAGGGCCGAAGCAATCTGATGCATTGAGCGTCAGATTGCTTCGGCGGGCTGCGCCCTCCTCGCAATGACAGACGATTTGTTTTCGAGCTTAGCATCTTCCCAAAATTTGGCGATTACACAGGTTCCCTACGCTGGACTATAATGATGTCAATCGTTCCTTTGGCCCGAACCCAGGAGCAAACCATGGCCACCGCCGCCGCAAACGGAATACTGTTGATTGCCGATATCTCCGGCTACACCTCCTACGTTGCCAGCACCGAAATTGAACATTCGCAACAGATTCTGGCCGAACTGCTGGAACTGCTCATCCGCCACACGCGGCCGCGCCTGACGCTCTCCAAACTGGAGGGCGACGCTATCTTTTGCTACAGCGGGCCGGAAGCGATGCGCGGCGAAGCCGTGCTGGAAATGGTGGAAGCCACATATGCCGCGTTCCGCACCCGGGTCGAGTCGATTCAGCGGCATACCACCTGCGAGTGCGAGGCCTGCCGCGCCCTGCCGCGCCTGGACCTCAAATTCTTTATCCATTACGGCCAGTTTATTAAACAACAGGTGGCCGGTACCCATGAACTGCTGGGTTCAGACGTGAACCTGATTCACCGCCTGACGAAGAATCGTGTCAGCGAAGCAACCGGCTGGCAGGCCTACGCCCTGTTTACCGAAGCCGCCTGCCGGGCGCTGGCCCTGCCTACCGATGGCTTGTACGTTAGCCGCGAAACCTATGAGCATCTGGGCGAAATAGAGACACACAGCCTGAACCTGCGCGCCCGTTACGAAGAAATGCTGGCCACCCGCCAGGTAGTGGTACTGCCGGAAGAAGCCCACGGGCAGAAGGTCATTGAATTCCCCGCCCCGCCGCCGGTGGTGTGGGAATGGCTGACTGACCCGCACAAACGCAATCTCTGGCAACCCGGCAATATCTGGAGCGCGGCCAGCCGCCCGGCCGGGCGCACTGCCATCGGCGCCACCAACCACTGCGCCCACGGCAAGGACGAACTCTCCGAGGAAGTCATCCGCGATTGGCGGCCCTACGACTATTACACGGTGGATATGCATGTGCATCCGGGGCAGGTCGGCCACCCGATTGATAACCGCGAAACTGTGATGCTGGAACCGCTGGATGACGGCCAGCGCACGCGGGCCACCTTCCGCTGCAAGATGCTGGCGCCACGGTTTTACAGCCCCCTGATTGGCTGGATGTTTTACAATGTCATTATGCCCAAGGGGTTCCGGCTGCTGCACCAGTATTTTGCCAGCCCGGAAACCAGCCCCTGAAACGGCTAGCCCGGCAACTCCTCGCAACCGTCCGGACGCACCTGCGAGAGCGCCTCGCTATCCGTATCGTTTTCACTCACGCCAAATTGCTTGCCACAACACGGAAATTCATAGATATCTATCATTTCTGAACCGCGTAACGTGGAGCTAAGTTGCTCGGCGGGTTGGGGATGCCAGCGTTTGGGGGTGAGGTCAGTCATACGGTTGCTCCTTGGCGAGATTACAGGCCATTTATCTGCTTCCATGATAGTCCCAAAAGGCTGATTAAAACAAGCGAGGACGGCCGGTGGCCGTCCTCGCGGTTAGGCAGGCAAAAACTATTTCTTGGCGGGTTTTGCGGCCGGGGCGTCCGGGCTGCTTTCGCCCTTTTGCTCTTCGATAATCTTGCCAAGATATTCCGGCAGTTCCACGCCGGCCATGTTGGCGAGGTCCTGCAGCGGGGGCAGACTCATCACCAGGCTGGAGAGGAAGTTGGAGGTCGAGGAACCGCCGCCGGAACCGCCGCCATTCTCCCAGACCGTAATCTTGTCGATCTTGAGGTTGCTGATGGCTTCGACCTGCTTGGCGACGATTTCTTCCAGTTTTTCCACCAGCAGGAGGGTGGCGGCTGAACGGGCATCGCCGTTGGCGCTTTCCACCAGTTTGGCATAACCTTCGGCCTTGGCGTTCAGCAACTGGCGGATACCATCGGCCTCGGCCTGGTAACGCAGCAGGATGCCATCTGCATCGCCTTTGGCTTCGCGGCGCACGCGTTCGGCGGCGGCTTCGGCGGCGATTTCCACCTTCTGCTTGTCCACTTCCTCGCGGGCGATTTCAGCGGCGCGCAGGCGTTCCTGTTCGGCTTCGTATTGCTTTTTCTGAATTTCAACCTGGGCCTGCAGGCGGGCGACCTCGGCGCGTTGCAGGGCGGCGGCACGCTTGACTTCCAGTTCGGCGTTGTAATCGGCGATGTTGGCGGCGGCGGTGTTTTCGCCCTGCACCGCTTCCGATTCCTGTTGCTGGACGAAGATACGCTGGCCGGCTTCGGCTTTCTTGCGGCCTTTCTCGGCTTCGGCCAGGGCTTCGGCCACGCGCACTTCCTGCTCGCGCACGGCATCGGCCTGACCGATGGCGCCCAGCTTGTCCTGCTCGGCCACGTCCACCCGCGCCCGGTTGATGGCTTCTGAAGCCGCCTTGCGGCCGATGCTCTCGATGTAGGTCGATTCATCGGTGATGTCGGTGATGTTGACGTTAATCAGGTGCAGACCGATTTTGTTGAGTTCCGGCTCGACATTGTGGCGAATGGAGTCAAGGAAGGATTCGCGGTCCTGGTTGATTTGCTCAATGGTCAGCGAGGCAACCGTGAGACGCAACTGGCCGAAGATGATTTCCTTGGCCATGTCTTCGATGCTCTTCTGGTCCAGGCGCAGCAAACGCTCGGCGGCGTTGCTCACAATCTCCGGGGCGGTGCTGATGCCGACGGTGAAGGTGCTGGGCACATGGATACGGATGTTCTGCTGGGAGAGGGCATTTTCCAGCGGGATGTTGATGGTCATGGGGGTCAGGCTCAAGTAGGCATAGTCCTGAATCAGCGGCCAGACCAGCGTACCGCCGCCGTGCAGAGTCTGGCTGCTGCGGCCTTTGCCCACCCGGCCATAGATGACCAGCACCTTATCCGAGGGGCAGCGTTTGTAGCGGCTGGCGAGGAAGACGATGGTGAAGAACACCAGCACCACAAAGCCGAAGACTGCCATTAATGCCAGGGTTGTTGCATCAAACATGGGTTTCTCCTTTTACGAGGGGTTGATTCCGCTGGGGCGCAGGCGCGCTACCCGATTTTTTCCACTTTAAGGGTCTTGGCATCCGCCAGCCCCACCACGCGCACCTTTTCACCGGTGGCGATTTTCCTGCCATCCGCGGCGATGGCATCCAGCACTTTCAGCGTGCCCTGCACCGCCACCTGCACCTGCCCGCCGGTTTTGGGTTGGATGGTGAGGTAGACCTCGCCATCCTGCCCGACGGCGTTTTCCAGCCGGATGTTGCCTTCGGATTGCAGGCGGGTCATGCCGCGAAAGACCTGGCTGATAACCCAGACGGTAAAGGCGCCGGCCGCCAGACCGGCTAGAATTGTGAGCAGCACCGGCCAGCCGGCCCGCAGGGTGGCGAGCCCGACCAGACCGAACATGAGGAAGAAAGCCGTCAGCCCCTGGGCCGAGAGCAGCTTGAAGGCGCCTTCGGCCTCGCCGGTCTGGCCGTCATCGAGGATATCGGCATCCAGGTCGGCGTCCAGGTCACCCTCCAACCCTTCGGCGCCAAAGCCCATCACCATCAGCACGGTGCGCAATACAAAGAACACCCCGCCCAGAATGGTGCAGGCCCAGTACACAAATTCCAACCAGGACATGGAAAGCGTCATTGTCTTACTCCTCTCTTAAGTAGGAAGTGATTGGTTTCAGGACATTAGCCTGTCATTGCGAGCCCAAAGGGCGAAGCAATCCCTATCTATGTGCCGGAGATTGCATCGGCGGATAAAGCTCGCCTC
>CAZEQN010000155.1:0-6332 GCA_964514335.1 uncultured Anaerolineaceae bacterium | reverse complement strand
GGCATTGACCGCCAGGTTGGCCTGGGTGGCGAGGGTTTCAGCATTCGCAAGGCGGGTGCGTTCTTCTTTGAGAGATTCTTCTTCACCGGGGGTCAGAGCAGCGGAATCAATTTCTTCGACCTGAAACGCCAGCAGTTCGGCGCGGCGGGCGGCGTCTTTCTCCGCCTGGCGCAGGCTGTTCAGTTCCTTGCGAACCGCCTGCAATTCCTTATAAGCCGACTGGTAGGCGCCAAATTCAGACTCGGATTCAGCAAAACGGTCGAGCAGCCCCAGATGGCTGGGGACGCGCAACAAAGAGAGATGTTCGGACTGGCCGTGCAGGTCAATCAGCAATTCGCCCAGTTCTTTCAGCAGGCTAAGGCTGGCGGTGCGGCCATTAACGCGGGCAGTATTGCGGCCCTCGCGCCGAAATTCGCGCCCAAGGGTAACGTAGTCCGGGTCATCCAGCAGGTCTTCGCGAGTGAGGATGTCATGCACGGCGGCACGCAAATCCGGGGCGATTTTGAAGGTGCCCTCAACGCTGGAACGGTCCACGCCGGCGCGAATCACGGTGGCATCGGCGCGCACGCCCAGCAGGGTTTCGACAGCGTCAATGATGATGGACTTGCCGGCGCCGGTTTCGCCGGTAAAAATCACCAGCCCGTCGCCAAATTCAAGGCGCAGTTCATCAATAATGGCGAAATTTTCAATACGCAGTTCAACCAGCATAATCTATCACCTGGAAAGTTGGATTCCTGTCAGCCGGGCATAGGCCGAGCCGGTAGCCAGCAGGACATACACGAGCGGCCAGAGGATAAACCAGAGGCCCTCGAAGCCGCCAAAAAGCAGGATGAACAGCCCCACCGCCACCGGCCACAGGCCGCCGAGGGCGACCCCGGCCGCAATCAGCTTGAAGAGGTTGGGGGCGCGGCGGCGGCGCACGGCGCGGTGAGCCAGTTCGCCGATGAAGCCGCCCGCCAGCGGGGAGAGAAAAATCGTGAACCAGCCGATGTTGTTCAGGATGCTGCTGGCAATAAACGAGAGAATGAGGGCGACCACAAAGCCAATCAGGTAATCCGACCATTCAGCGGTGATGTGCACTTTGCCCAATTCACGCAGACATTCCGGACAGCGGTAGCCGGTGGGAGTGCGTTTGGCGCATTTGGCGCAGATCGGTTTCTCACAGCGGTTGCAGCGCAGGCTGGTGGCAACGTTCGGGTGGTTGGCGCAAAAGAGGGCGTCGGTGGTCATGTCAGTTGGCCTCCTCAACGGCGGGGTTCTGGTCCATCAGGGCAATCAGGTTGCGATAAAACGCGCCCGGGGGCTGGAAGCGCACCAGCCTTAATACATTCTGGCTGACGGTCACCACCACCCGGTCATACTGCATCAGGTCCACCGGCGGCTGGCCATCCACGCTTAAAACGGCCTGATGGTCGGAAATCACTTCGAGGCTCAAGGTAGCGCCTTCAGCCAGGACGAGGCCGCGGTCCATCGAGAGGTGCGGGGCGACCGGCATGAGCAGGATATTGCGCAGGGCAGGCGGCAACACCGGACCGCCGGCCGCCAGGGCGTAGGCGGTGCTGCCGGTGGGCGTGGCGGCGATGAGCGCATCGGCGACGTAGGTAGTCAGGCTCTCGCCATCCAGCCGCACGGCGAGGTGTACCGGCCGCACGGCGCGGCCGCGCCCGACCACGGCTTCATTGACGACTTCCCAGCAGCCGAGTTGTTTCTGCTCGCGCCAATGCTGGGCCTGCAACATCAGGCGGTCTTCCACCCAGTAGTCGCCCGCCAGGAGTTTATCGAGGGCGGTTTGCCAGTTTTCGCGGCGCACTTCAATCAGGAAACCGAAATGGCCGAGGTTAATCGGTAAGAGGGGCATGTTGTTGGGCGCGCAGAGATGCCCGGCCCGCAGCACGGTGCCATCCCCGCCCAGCGAGATGATGAGCTGGAATTCACCCTGCTGAATGCGGCCGCGCAGCGCGTCTTCGTAGAGTGCGCCGCTGACCGCCGGGCAGCCGTGGGCGGTCAGGTAGGCGGCGATTTCAGCCGCTTGCGCGCCATCGGCGTCCACATTGGGGTGGCTGACTACGGCGATGTGCGAAAGGATGGGCAGGGCGTTCATGGTCGCGATTATAGCCTCTGTTCACACAGGCCCAGATAGCCACAGCCACGGCAGCGGCCAGCCTGCTCATGCGAACGGTTGACGCTGGTTTGCAGTTCGGCGCGGCGCATCTCGCTCAAGAGGTCAAGCAGGGCATTTTCCAGAGCCGGGGTGTAATCCACCGCAAAGGTACGGCTGCCGTAGTGGATGAGGCCGTAAGGCGGGCGCACGCCATACTCACGCTCCACCAGCAGGCAGTAGGCGGCCAATTGATAAATGTGCGAGTCGTAGGGCGCTTCGGGTGGGCGGGTGCGCTTGACCTCCACCGGGATGATGGCGCGCCCCTTGCGGACGAGATAATCCGGCTTGCCGGTGATGTTCGTAACCGGGTCAAAGAGGGCTTCCGGCGATTCTTCCCACGTGGCGGTGTCGCTGTAAATCACGCGCCCGGCGGGGATGCCGGCGGCGCGGCGCTGGCGGCCGGCCTGCCAGAACAGAAGCAGAGCGGCCAGCAACAAGAGGAGGGCAAAGGTCAGGGAAGGGGACATGTCAGAGCAATTGGAGGGTCAGATGAATGGCGAGCAAGACCAGGCCGCCGAGCAACAGCAAGACCGCCAGGCTGCGCAACAAGCCGGCTTTCACCACCGCCTGGCCGTGCTGCTGGTGGAAGGCCGCCCCGGCAGCCAGTTCGGCCTGGTTTTCGGAGGGCAGGCCCTGCTGCTGATACCACCACGAACGCTGGCAGTACAGGAAGGAGCCAATCTCGGAGGCGCGGATGGTGCGCATCTGGGTCAGCCTTTGTCCGTGCCGTCCAGACGGCGTTCCAGGCGGCGCAGGGCGACCTGCAAACGCTGCTGGCGCAGGCTCAAGGTGACATCGCCGCGGGTGCGTTCAATGATGGAGCGGGCGACATCCGTCAGGCGGCGCAGGCCGCCGGTGACCGCATCCGGGTAGTCCATCGTGACCAGCACATTGAAGATGTCATCCATATATTGCAGGTAGGTTTCGACCTCTTTTTTGTAGCCGCGCCGCAGCACATCCAGACAGCGGCGGCGCAGTTCGCCGACCGCCTCGGCCAACCCTTTGAGGTAGGTATCGTTTTCCACGCCCAGTTCTTCGGGGGCGGGCAGGCGGCCACCATCCAGAATCAGGCCGAAGACGGTCCTGGCTTCGGCATACTCTTTGAGGGCATCCTGGGTGTAGCCCGCGAAGTAGATGGCAGGGAAATCGGCCTGCAGGGCGCGTAATTGCCCGGCCAGCCCGGCGGCGGCGTTCAGTTCGGTCTGGGCGTTCTCGGCCTCGGCACGGTGCACGGCGCGGATGGCATGGGCGCAATGGCGGGTGAGGGTGCGGGCATGCGCCAGGGCCTGGTCACGCGCCTGGGTCTGGGCATCAAAGGCGGCGTGAATGCGCTCGGCAATCCGGTCCAGGGTCGCAGCCGGGTCATTCACCGGGTTTTTCCTCGGCCGAGCCGGCGGGGGGCTTGAACAGAAAATCGGCCAGCGTTTGCTGCTGGGGGACGTGAATCTCGCCGAAGGCGGCTTCGTACTTGGCGAGGTTTTCATTGAGGGCCGCCAGCAGCAACTTCACGCCCAGCGGCGACATGAGAATGCGCGCCTGGATGGTCGGACGCGGGTCGCCGGGCAGCATACGGGCAAAGTCAAACACGAATTCGGCCGGGGTGTGGGCAATGCGTACCAGATTGGCATACACGCTCTGCAAGTCAGCCGGCATATGCAGGTTGGGCAGGCCGGGTGGAACGGGCGGTTTAGGGTTGGCCATGCGGCGCTCCTTTCCGCAGCGAGGCGGGGTCAGCGGGGGCTGACCCCGCCCGGTTGCAGTGGTTTAGAAGGGGATATCGTCGTCGGCTTCGCCGCTGAATTCCGGCATGCCGCCATCCTGATAGCCCGCGCCGCTGCCCCCGCTGCCGCCATCTTCGCGGCCGCCGAGGAAAACGACCCGGTCGGCATTGACTTCAAACGAGGCGCGGGGCGTGCCATCCTGGGCGGTCCAGATGCGGGGGTTGCCGGTTTCCTTGTCGGCGGTCAGGCGGCCTTCGACCAGGACCTGCTTGCCCTGCTTGAGATACTGGTTGCAGATTTCGGCCTGCTTGCCCCAGGCCGAAATGCGGAACCAGGTGGTTTCCTTGACCTTTTCGCCGCTGGAGGCGGTGTAGCTGCGGTTGGAGGCAATCGAGAAGGAGGTGACGGCCTGGCCATTGGCGAGGTAGCGCATCTCCGGGTCGCGCCCGAGGTTGCCGACGATGGTGAGTTTTTGATACGACATGAGTTTTCTCCTTTGTAATAGTGGCGGTTAAAGTGAAAGAGGATAGCCGCGGCTATCCCTGGGTGTTCCGTCCGTGGAGGACTATGAAATTCGGCATGCGGGGGCTCCTGCCCGGTGTGCGGCTGGTGTACAGGTCCCGGACGAACGCCGTCCGAGTTGGGGTAATTAACGCACCCGGTTATAGAACAATTGTACACAAAACTTTAGAAAATGCAAGAGGGAATTTTAGGAGTGGTGGGCAATCACAATGGGCTAAAGCCCACTGTCTGACTAATTCCCGTCTCCCAGCCCGCTGCAAAGGCTCTCGGCTGAAGCCTCGACTCCGGATGGAAGGCCTCACCCCCGCCCGGCCCAGGCACGCGCCGCGGCAAAGAGTTCGGGGAGCGGGTGCAGGTCACGGATGAGCAGAGAAAGGCGATCTGGATGCGGACGAGCGCGGCGGCTGATTTCGGCGTGGGAAGCGTACCCGGCGAAGATGACCTGCTCGCCGGTCAGCCAGAGTTCGCGCCAACCCGGCGGCCCCAGCAGGGTGGGCTGGCCGCCAACGGCCGGGCAGTGCAAGCCAAGGCGGGCCAGCGGACGGGCAAAGGCGCGCACCGCCGCCAGCGAATAAAACTCCAACGGGACTGACACCCGCTGGGCGGGCGGTAATGTGAGGCGGCAAGTCTGGTAAGCGCGCCGGGCATCCAGGCCGATAAGCTCGACTTCCAATGGCTCGGAGTGTTCGGATTTCAGGGCGAGGTCGGCCAGCGGCTGCCAGCGGGAGGGGCTGGCCCAGGCGGCCGGCAGCAGGTGGATGAGGGCGCGCGGCGGGGCGGCGCGGGCGGGCAAGGCCGCCAGCACCAGCGCGCCCAGCCAGAGGTCATCCGGGCCGGAAGTCGGGCGTTGCAGTTCGCGCCGTTGCAGATGCAGCGCGTGGGTCAGGATTTCGGCCGGTTGGCGCAGCAAACGCGCCCGGGTGCGGCTGGCAGTAACCAGTTCGGCAGCCACGGTGCAACGCCGGCCGCCCAGGGCGACTTCAAAGCGGTCAGCGGCTTGAAAGGCGGCGGCGGGCAGATTTTCATACGGGATGGCATCCGCGGCCAGCAGACGGCGCAAAGCCAGTTCGGCGGCGCGCTGGGCCAGCAGGGTACGCGCGGCCGGGAGAGCCAGGCCGTGGCGCGGGCGGGCAAGTTGGCGCAACACATCTTCCAACCCGGCCAGGGTGTAATCCTGGTGATACGGCAGGGTGAGGAAATGCTGTTCTGTGAGGGCGGTCATTGGGGTCAGGGGTTGGCGAGGTCGTACACGACCAGGTCACTGAAACTGACCGACATGCCGGCGCTGTTGGCCGAGCGGATGAAGACCCCGACCGCCCCGCCGCCCAGCACCGTATCCGTGACGGTGAAGAGGTACTGGCCGTTGGCATAGAAGCGCAGTTCACGCCCTTCGGCCCACACGCCCAGGCGCACACCGGACTGGGCGACCGATGTTAGAAAGGGAAAAGTCTGCCAGCTCTGCATGACATTGGCGGTGTCGCGATAGATGCGGTCTACATGCGCCTGCCCATCGCAGGACAGCCCAAAACGATAGTAATCCAGGGCCACCGTGGTGCGGATGAACAGGCCGAACTCATCCGCGCCGCGGCACAGGTTGGGGCTGGCGGTCATTTCGAGGTAGTAGTCCGCCAGGTAGGGCCGGTTGCGCAGGCTGTACAGGTACACCCGTTCGCGGGTGGCGCTCAAGGTCAGCCGATTGTTGGCGAGGGCAGCGCTGCCGCTGGAACTGCTGGCGAGCGGCCACAGGCTGTCATCGCTGAAATCATCGCTGAACTGCAATGGCCCGGCTTCGGCGGCCAGGTCGGGCGTGGGGCTGGCGGCGCGGGTGGGTACGGCGGTGGGGGTGCTGGTGAGTGGGAACCACACGATAGTGGGGGTGGGGGTCAGCGTGGCGGTAGGCGCGAGGGTCGGCGTGGGCGGCGGCGGCG
>CAZEQN010000154.1:0-6359 GCA_964514335.1 uncultured Anaerolineaceae bacterium | reverse complement strand
TCGGCGATACGATTCATGTCGTGCTGGAAGTACAGGAGACCAAAGCCCTGCCGCGCCTGAAGGCAGGCTCGGTGGTGATTGAGCTGGATGTGCGCAACCAGCAGGATGAAACGGTAGCGAAAGGCACGTGGACGGCGCTGATTTTAATGAAGCCAGAGTAGCGCCGCGCCCCTCCCCCAAACGATTGACAGCAGAATAGCGCAGATGCTGGATGGTTGGCGCGGCCAGAATGTGGTTTAACTGACAGTATGGATGAAGAGAAGACCCCCACCCCTGAAAACGCGCCTGAAGACGATGACGCCGCCGAGCGTTTCCGGCGGCTGACCGGCCCGGCAAGCGAGCCAACCCACGACCCGGAAGGCGATACCGAGCCTTCACCGACCGACCGGGCCGGCGGCCTCCTGCCGGACGAGGCCGAAACCATCCCGCCCACGCCGGGCTGGGCGACCCCGCCCGCGCCGCCGCGCCTGGGCAATACCCCACCTGGAACTACGAACCCGCCACGGCTGGACGCCCAGGGCATGCCGCTGCCGCGCCGCGCCCCGGAAACGGACATGAGCGCGACCCAGGTATCTGAATCGGCGTTTGAGCCGGCGCGCCGGATGACGCCGCCGCAGGGCGCCAGCGGGGGACTTCGAGTCACTCGCCGGGGAGCCGCGCCGCTGGGTAACCGCACCCCGCCGCCGGAGAAACCCGGCCGGCCGTGGCAGGCCTGGGGCTGTGTGCTGCGGATGGGCGTGGTGGGGTTGTTTGCAGGTGTCCTGCTGGGGCTGGCGGCGGTGGTGCTAATGGTGTTGCAGTATTACAACATCGCCCGGACGCTGCCGAGCGTGGATGACCTGCGCAGCCGCACGAGCCAGTTTGAAACCACGCGTATCCTGGACCGGGACGGCAACCTGCTGTATGAAATTATTGACCCCAGCGCCGGACGGCGGACGTATGTACCGCTGGATGAAATCTCGCCGGAGATGATTGCAGCCACGATTGCCACCGAAGACCGCGAGTTTTACAACCATCCGGGCTTTAACATCCTGGCGATTTTCCGGGCCTTCTGGCAGAACTATCAGGGCGGGGAAACGCTCTCCGGGGCTTCGACCATCACGCAGCAACTGGTGCGGGCGCTGCTGCTGCCGCCGGATGAAGCCTTTGAACAAACCTACCTGCGCAAGGTGAAGGAAGCCATTCTGGCGACGGAAGCCACACGCGTGTACAGCAAGGACGAAATTCTGGAGCTGTACCTGAACGAGATTTATTACGGCAATCAGGCCTATGGGATTGAAGCGGCTGCAGAAACCTATTTTGGCGTGACGGCCGACCAACTGACGCTGGAACAGGCCTCATTTCTGGCCGGGCTGCCGCAAGCGCCGAGCGTGTACGATGTGTATTCCAATCGCGAGGCGGCGTTTGGCCGCCAGCAAACCGTACTGCGGCTGATGTATGAAGCCAGTGCGATGCACAACTGCATTTTTGTTTCCAACAGCCCGGAACGGGTGTGCGTGAGTTTGGAAGACGCGGCCGCGGCGGCGTATGCCCTGGCCGAGTTCGAGTTCCCCTCGCCGGATGTGGAGATGCGCTACCCACACTGGGTCAATTTCATCCGGGCTGAACTGGAGAAGCTGTATGACGCCCAAACGATTTACCGCTCCGGTTTTACGGTGCACACGACCTTAAGCCCGCGCCTGCAGGATGCCGCCCAGGAGGCGGTAGCGCGCCAGGTGGCAGGCCTGGGCGACCGGAATGTGCAATCCGGAGCGGTGGTGGTGCTGTTGCCCGCCACCGGTGAAATCCTGGTGATGGTGGGGTCGGCGGATTTCTATAACGATGACATTGACGGGCAGATTAATATGGCCGTCAGCCCGCGCCAGCCCGGGTCTTCGATTAAGCCATTTACCTATACGGCGGCGTTTGAGCAGGGGTGGACGCCCAGCACGCTCATCTGGGACGTGCCGAGCGAGTTCCCACCCTCCGGGTTGCCGGAAGACCCACGCCCGCCGTATGAGCCGGTGAACTACGATGAACGCTTTCATGGGCCGATCACCGTGCGTAGCGCGCTGGCAAATTCCTACAATGTGCCAGCGGTTAAAACGCTGAACTTTGTGGGGGTGTATGGCGAGGGCGGGCTGGTGGCAATGGCCGAACGGCTGGGCATCACCACCCTCACGAGCGACCAGTATGGCTTGAGCCTGACGCTGGGCGGCGGCGAAGTGACAGTGCTGGAAATGACCAACGCCTTTGCGGTGTATGCCAATGGCGGCAATTTTGTGCCGGCCTATGCCATCAGCAAAATCACGGACTCGCGTGGCAATGTGGTCTTTGAGCAACCCCCACCAGCCCCCCGGCCGGTGGTACGGCCGGAGCATGCCTGGCTGATTACTTCCATTCTTTCAGACAATGCGGCGCGCTCACCCTCCTTTGGGCCCAACTCGGCCCTCAACCTGCCCTTCCCGGCGGCGGGCAAGACCGGTACGACCAACGACTTCCGCGATAACTGGACGCTGGGCTACACGCCGCAGGTAGCGGTGGGGGTGTGGGTGGGCAACCCGGACTACACGCCGATGGTGAACACCAGCGGCCTGACCGGGGCAGCCCCGATCTGGGCGGAAATCATGACCCTGATGGTCAATGAACTCAACCCGGGCAACCCGCCACCGAACTTTGTGCGGCCAGCAGGCATCATCGAAAGGGTGGTGTGCAGCGTTTCGGGGGCCGAACCTTCGCAGTGGTGCCCCAGCCAGCGCACGGAATTCTTCGCCGCTGACCAGCCGCCATTGCCCGCCGAGCAGGATTTGTGGCAACGGCTGGCGGTGGATACCTGGACCGGGCTGCGGGCTTCGAATGAGTGCCGCGACTACATTGATGACTTGTTTGTGATGAATGTCAGCGACATCTGGGGGCAGCGCTGGCTGCGCGAGAGTTCGGCGGGGCGCAATTTTGCCGAGACCAACGGGTTTGAGGAACCGCTGCTGTTTACACCGGAGCGCGAGTGCCGCGCCAGCGATTCGCGGCCGATTTTGGAATTTACGAACTTGAGCGATGGGCAGACCATCAGCGAAGATGTGCTGCGCATTCAGGCGGCGGCGGGGGCCACCGGCGACTTTGACCAGTACATTCTGGAATGGGGCGAAGGGCCAGCCCCGGAGCGCTGGCACGAACTGACCAGCAGCAGAACGGCCGCCAACTCACCGGAACAGATTTACACCCTGCGGCTGGACGCCGGCGATAACGGGACGATTACGCTGCGGCTGCGGGTGGAAAACCGCAATGGCGGTTACGCCGAGAAGACCGTGACGATACAGATTGAATTGCCGACCCCGACTCCGCCGCCGACCGCCACACCCGCGCCGACCGCGGTTCTGACCGAAGTCCCGACGGATACGCCGGCGCCAACAGATACCCCTGCCATCCCAGCCGATACCCCGGCGCCCCCCAGCCCAACGGCCAGCCCAACCCCATGAGCGAAACACCGGCCGCGCATTATGCCGGGATCCGGCGGGTGTTGTGGTCGGTGCTGGCCGCCAACCTGGCGGTTACGCTGCTGAAAATCGTGCTGGGGGTGGCCAGCGGGGCGCTGGCGGTAGTTGCGGATGGTTTTCATTCATTGGTAGATTCTTCATCTAACCTGGTCGGGCTGGCGGCCATCCGGCTGGCGGGGCGGCCGGCGGATGAACGCCACCCGTACGGCTACCGGCGCTATGAAACGCTGGGAGCGCTGGCGATTGGCTTTCTGCTACTGGTGGCGGCGTATGAGATTGGTAGCGCCATCATACAGCGGCTGCTGGCGGGCGCCGCGCCGAGCATTACGCCGCTGACGGTGGGCCTGATGCTGCTGACGCTGCCGGTGAACCTGCTGGTGGTGTGGCTGGAGACCCGCGCCGGGCGGCGGCTGAATTCCGAAATTTTGCTGGCGGATGCGCGCCATACGGCAACCGACCTGTATGTTACCGGGGCGGTGCTGCTTTCGCTGGCCGGGGGCTGGCTGGGCTGGCCGTGGCTGGATGCCGTGGTCGCGGGCGCAGTAGTGGTGATGATTTTACGGGCGGCGTTCCAGATTTTGCGCGACACCAGCCGGACGCTGACCGACCGGGCGACGATTGACCCGGAGGATATTGCCGCGATTGCCTACGGCTCGCCGGGGGTGCGCTATGTCCATCGCATCCGTTCACGCGGCACGCCGGACGCGGCCTTTATTGACCTGCACGTCAAGGTGGACCCGGCAATGAGCACGGAACAGGCGCACGCGGTCGCGAGCGAGGTGGAGCTGCGTCTGAAGTCACAACTGGAGAATGTGGCCGAAGCGCTGGTGCATATCGAGCCGGCGCGCCAGCCATTAAGCGAGTGGGAACGCATGGCGGCCGACCTGCGCCAGATTGCCGATGGGCTGGGGCTGGGGCTGCATGACCTGCACATCCTGACCGACCTGGATGGCCGCTACAGCATTGAACTGCACCTGGAGATTGGCGGGGCGGTGAGTTTGGGCGAAGCGCACAACCTGGCGGATGCGTTCGAAGCGCGCGTGCGCCAGAAATGGCCGGAAGCGGAACGGATTCTGACGCACCTGGAGCCGATTCCGGCCCAGATGCTGCAAACGGGCGAGCCAGCCAGCGCGGCGGCCGCAGCCCGGGTACGGGCGATTTTGCGGCAGCATGTGGGCGCGGCGCAAATTGTGGATTGCGAGACGCAAAGCACCGGTGCGCATCTGGTGGCGACGGCCACGCTGCGCTTTCCGGCGGCATTGCCGCTGGCGGAGACGCATGCGGTGTTGGAAAAAATCGAGGCCGACCTGCTGGCGAGCGAGCTGAATCTGGAGCGGGTGACGCTGCACGCCGAGCCGGAGGGGTAAGCTTTACCAGAACGGAACTGATACTTAGAGACTGTTTAATAAATGTCTGTTGTATGCAGTAGGGGCGGGTTTGAAACCCGCTCCTACATTGGACAATCCATCAAGTTAGTCCGGCAAGGCAACCTTTCAAATAGCTTATAAGAGTTACTAAGCGGCTACCAGAGGTGTTTTGTCACTGCTCCTGATACTGGCGGGGGGGCAGGCTTTTCAGATAGAGCCAGATGGCTTCGAGTTCAATATCGGTCAGTTCAGCGTAGGTGCTCCAGGGCATGTAGTCATCCCGCAACTGGCGGCCGCTGGGGGTGAGGCCGGTGGTGACGGCCCGTTTGAAGTCTTCCAACGTCCAACCGATGAGTTCGCCGCCCTGGGTGAGGTTCATGGCGGGCGGGTCGCCCTCCTGGGCGCCGGGCAGCGGGCCGCCGGAGAAGGCCGGGTTATGACAGCCGGTGCAGGTGATGGCGAGGTATTCGCCATATTCAACCGTAGCGGCGGCGGGCATCACGGCCGGGAAATCGCGCTCAAAATCCACCATTTCGGCCGTGTAGGCCGGTAACTGGCCGAACATGACCAGCACGCGCCCCAGCGGGGCAAAGCGCTGGGCGAGCGGCTCGCTATCCACCGGAGGGACAGAGCGAAGATAGGCGATAATCTGACCGAGTTCCTCGGCGCTGATGCCGGTGAGTTCGTGGGAGGGCATCACGAGCACGGAGGTGCCATCGGCGCGCAGGCCGTAGCGGATGGCGCGCGCCAGTTCGGCATCCGAATACCGGGCGGCAATACCGTTCTGGCCGGAGGTGAGGTTACTGGAATAAACGGTACCAATCGGGGGGACATCAAAAAGGACTTCACCGCCAAGGTCCTTGCCGTGGCAGGACAAACAGCCGCGTACGGTGGCAAAGTGGCGGCCCTGTTCAACCGCGGCGGCATCGGTGGGAACGGCGATGTCTGTGAGCGGGACGGGGTAGATTTTGGCGGCGCGTTGTTCGGTGGTGATGTAGGCGGCGGCAAACAGCAGGCCGACCGCCAGCGCCAGCACGCCGAGTAACAACCCGGCGGCGCGTAAAACTTTCTTCCACATACTCTTCTCCTCTGAATTTAGTCAGGCCAATCCGGAGATTTTAACTTGAATTTTCGGCGCGGGCAGGGTTCAGAGCAGGGCGAGTTGGGTGGCTTCTTCGCTCAAGGGGTCAAGGTCAAGCAGGGCCAGCAGGCCGGCGCGGGTGAGGGCGGGGGTCTGGCCGAGGCGGCGCACCAGCCGGAAAGTGAGGAAGTGCCAGTTATGCTTTTCGGCCAGTTGGGCGAGGCGCGGATCGCGTTTGAGTTTGTGGAGCAGGAGGCGCGCCCGGCTGCCGGGGTGGACGATGAAATTGCGCTCGGCGGGCGGGGGGGCGAGCAGGCACTCACCCAGCAGGGCGGAAGCGGCGAGGTGGAAATGCCAGGTTTCCGGCGGGCTGTCATCTACCCAGCGCACGGATTGATCGATTTGGCGGGTCTGGTAGCCAAGGGCCTGGCCGAGCTG
>CAZEQN010000153.1:0-6362 GCA_964514335.1 uncultured Anaerolineaceae bacterium | reverse complement strand
TGGCCGGGCTTGACGAGGGTGGCTGGCAACATCGACACGCACGAAGCCACGCTGGCGCTGATATAAGCAGGAGCGGATGTGGTCAAGGTGGGGGTGGGGGCGGGTTCCATCTGTACTACGCGGGTGGTGGCGGGGGCAGGCATGCCACAGATGAGCGCCATTTATGAGTGCGTGCAGGCGGCGCGGCCGCGGGGCGTGCCGGTAATTGCGGATGGCGGCATCAAGTACAGCGGCGATATCCCCAAGGCGCTGGTGGCCGGGGCCGAGGTGGTGATGGTGGGCGGCCTGCTGGCAGGGTTGGAGGAAAGCCCGGGCGAAACCGTATTGTATGAAGGCCGCCAGTTCAAGGAATATCGCGGCATGGGCAGCCTGGGGGCGATGCAGGGGCATGGCCGCGACCGCTATGCCAGCGGCAAGGGCGGCGGCAAACTGGTGCCGGAAGGCATTGAAGGGCGCGTGCCCTATAAAGGCCGGCTAAGCGATTATGTCTACCAACTGGTGGGCGGGCTGCGCTCCAGCATGGGTTATGCCGGGGCAAAGTCTCTAGAGGATTTACGGCAGCGGACGAAACTGGTGCGGATTTCCGGGGCGGGGCTGGTGGAAAGCCACCCGCATGATGTGCAGATTACGAAAGAGGCGCCGAATTACCAGCTGCAATTGCGGAATTAGCTGGCCGGGCGGTCTGCGCCGAGTTGCAGGCCTGCCATTTGTTCGAGGGCTTTGACGAGGGCATGGTTGCCCTCACTGCCGAGGCCCTGGCTTTGCAGGGCGCGGTACATGTGAAAGACCATGCTGGTGGCGATGAGCGGCAGGCCGAGTTCATCGGCGGCTTCAAGCACGAGGCGTAAATCTTTTTGCTGCAGGTCAATGGTGAAGCCGGGGCGCCAGTCGCGGGCAATCATCTGTGGGCCGCGGTTGGCCAGCATCCAGGAGCCGGCTGCGCCACCGGTTACGGCGGCGAGGGTTTTTTCGAGGTTCAGGCCGCCGGCCTGGGCAAATAACAGGCCTTCACATACGGCCAATTCATTGATGACGACCAGTATCTGATTGACGAGTTTGACCATCTGGCCGCTGCCCACCGGGCCAACGTGAGTGATGGTCTTGCCGTAGGTTTCAAATACCGGCCGGGCGCGTTCTACATCTGTCGCTTCGCCGCCGACCATGATGCTCAAGGTGCCTTTGGCAGCGCCCTCGCTGCCGCCGCTGACGGGCGCATCCAGAAAGGCGGCGCCCTTTTCAGCCAGCCGGGCGGCCAGTTCGCGGGTGGCGCGTGGGCTGATGGTGCTGTGGTCTACCACCAGCGTGCCGGGTTGAATGCTGGAGAGGATGCCCTCGGGACCGAGGATGACGGCTTCAACATCCGGGGTGTCGCTGACGCAAATCAGGATGACATCCGATTGGGCGGCCAGTGCGGCGGGTGAAGCTGCGGCCTGTGCGCCCTGCGCCACAAACTCCTGTGTGCGGCCGGCGGTGCGGTTCCAGACGGTGACAACCGGCAGGGTTTTCTGTAAGTTGGCGACCATGCCGCGCCCCATAATCCCCAAACCGATAAAACCAATTCGTTCCATTGCTTTGTGTCCTTGTTTGTAGGTCAGATGCTGTATTGTACTTGAAGGCCAACGGGCGGGTTGTAGCGAGTAGAATTGGCACAGGAGTACTGATGGCGATTGAACTTACGCAAATTCTGACGCATCTGGAGCTGGTGGACCTGTTTGCAGGGTTAGCCCCAGCGGCGCTGCAGGAAGTAGCCGACGCGGCCGATGCGGTGGCGCTGGAGAGTGATACCACCTTGTTCTGGCAGGATGACCCGGCCGAGATGTTCTATGTGGTGCTGGAGGGCCGGGTGCGCCTGACTCAACTGACGGCTGAAGGGCAGCAGGTGATACTTAACCATCCCGGGCCGGGCGAGGCTTTTGGGGTGGTGGCGGTTTTGCGTGAGATCCCCTTTCCGGTGACGGCTCAAGCGGTTGAACCGACCCGCCTGATGCGCTGGACGGCAGAGGGGATGAAGCAGTTGATGCTGCGGCATCCGCAGATGGCGTTGAATGCCATCCGGATTTTGTCAGGCTATGTGCTTCAATTTCAGGACCGGATTCGCGAACTCTCAACCGAGAAAGTGGAGCGGCGGGTGGCGCGGGCGCTGCTGCGGCTGGCCGAACATACCGGCCGGGCGGTGGCCGGGGGGCTGGTAATTGAGCTGCGTTTGACGCGGCAGGACATCGCCGAAATGACGGGCACCACGCTGTTCACGGTCAGCCGGACTTTGAGTAAATGGCAGACCGATGATTATCTGGCGAGCAAGGGGGAGAAGATTGTTTTGAAAGACCTGCCGGCTTTGCGCCGGATTGCCGAAGACCTGCCGGAAAGTTAGCTTTCCAGGCGCCCGGAGCGGATATTCCAGCGATGGGCCTGCATTACAAATTCTGGTTTGAACAGGTTGAGGTCGGTGGTGGTCATGAGGGCCTGTTCCCACTGGCCCAGGCGGTCCAGCAGGTCGGCGCGCCGTTCGAAATCCAGCTCGGCCAACACTTCATCCAGCAATAACACGGGCATATGCCCGGTGCGCTGGTGCAACCAGTCCACTTCAGCCATTTTCAGGGTGAGCATGGTGGTGCGCACCTGGCCGCGCGAGCCGTAAGTACCCAGGTCAATGCCGTTGCTAAGGAAGCGCAGGTCGTCGCGGTGCGGGCCGAGGGCGGTGCTGCCGCGCCAGATTTCGGCCTGGCGGCTGGCGGCCAGGGCGGACAGAAAGCCGCTCTCGATTTTTTCGCGAGTGAAACTGCGGCGGTCCACCGGGGCATCCAGTAGGGTGCGCTGGCCGTTGGGGGTGGCCAGGGGGTCATAGGCCGGGCGGTAATCCACGCGCAGGACTTCGTTGCTGCGGGTGAGTTCGTGGTGGATGCGGGCGGCAGCGCTTTCCAGCTCCTGGATGGCCTGGATGCGGGTGTGGATGATGTGAGCGCCGTGCTGGGCGAGGCGCGTATCCCAGAAGTCCAGTTGCGATTTGTCGCCGCCATTTTCCTGCAATTGCTTGAGCAGCGCGTTGCGCTGGGCGACAACCTTGTTGTAATCATTGAGTTGGATGGCGTAGGTTGGCATGGCCTGGGAAAGAGCCAGGTCAATGTAACGGCGGCGGTCGCCGGGCGAGCCTTCGATGACGCCCAGCATCTGCGGCAGGAACAGGACGGCGTTGAAGTGACCGAGCGCTTCACTGATTTTCTTTTGGCTTTTATCCACCAGGGCCTGTTTGCGCACCCGTTCGCGCCCCTGCCGGTCGCGCTCTTTGATAATGCGGACTTCCAGTGAATGGGGTTTGCCGCGGCGCTCAAATTCAGCCTGGATGCGGGCGACGGCGGTGGCCTGCCGGCTTTCGACGAAGTTAATCAGTTCGCGGTCCTGCCCGGCGTGGAAGGACGTGAAGGTCGCCAGTAGATAGATGGCTTCAAGGATGCTGGTTTTGCCCTGGGCGTTGGGGCCAACGATGAGGGTGTTACCGGGCGGGACTTCCACATCCAGCCGGGTGAAGCTGCGAAAATTGTGCAGGGAGAGACGCGTGAGGCGCATGGCCGCTTCAGGCTTCCGGCGCGTTTTCGTCTTCATTCTCGGCTTCGAGTTCCTCGAGGGTGAAGATACGTTCGGCGCGGTCGGTCATGAGGATGCCGTTGAGATGATCAATTTCGTGTTGGAAGATGCGCGCCAGCCAGCCTTCGGCCTTGATCTTTACCGGCTGGCCGCGGCGGTTGAGGGCTTTCACGGTGACTTCGGCGTGGCGGTCTACTTCGGCGACGAAGCCAGGGATGGAGAGACAGCCTTCCATGCCCAAAATCATTTCCTCGGAAGGGCGAATGATTTCAGGATTCACGATGGTGTACAGTTTTTTGGGAGCTTCTTCATCATCTTCCTGGCCGAATTCAACCACCGCCAGGCGTAAAGGGATATCCACCTGCGGGGCGGCCAGCCCAACGCCAGGGGCGAGGCGCATGGTTTCAATCATGTCATCTACCAGAGTTTGAAAACTTTCGCCAAAATCCGTAACCGGGCGGGCCTTGCGGGTGAGGGTTTCATTGGGGAGGGTGATGATTGTTCGGGGGGCCATAACTGATGAATTATAACGGGTAGCCGGACTCACTCGGTTCCGGGTTCATCGGTTTCCGGGGCGCGCTCATCTTTCAGGACATCATGATAGACGCGGAACCACTCGGCGATACGGACGCGTTCCTGCTCGTTGTCTTTTTCCTGGGCTTCAAACTTGAGCTGTTCCTGACGGTAAAAAATATCCTGCTGGACGGTGGCGGGGTCGTGGACTTCACGGAAGGTAAGGGTGGTATCAGCGACCACGACGGAGACATCACCAAAATTCAGGATCAGGCGTAATAATCCCTGGCGGGAGTGCGTGATGCTTTGGATATTGCGAATGGGGGCGGTTTTGGTGATTTCCTGACCGAGGGGCTTCTTTTCACTGTCAATGATGGAGTCTTTGGTGATGCGGTAGAGGTCATTGCGCCAGTCCAGATAGTTGTAGACCAGCCAGCCCAGCGGAATGAGCGAAAGGGGAAAGCCGAGGAGCAGAGCGCTGCCGATGCTGGGGTAAACGGGCGTGGGCGTAATGAAGTCGCGCCACATAAAAAATACTACGCCGCCAAGTACGCCGAGGAACAAGAAACCGGGCAACCAGATTTTCATAAGCAGCACCCAGGGGTGCTTATGGTAGGTGATGGTCGAGCCTTCAACTTCTCGAGTACGGGCGAGGCCAAAGGGCCGCCGGGCATTGGAATCGATTTCGATGGGCTGAATGGCCGGCGTGTAGGATTCGTCCTCTTTGGTGAGGCCCAGGCTGCGGCGAATGGAAAAGCGCATGGCTTCGGCGCGTGATTCTTCGGTTTTGGAACGGACGCGCAGGAGCAATTCTTCGATGTGCCCCTGAAAAATAGCGGGGTGGCGGACGTTTTGCAGTACCAAACTGCCGGTGCCGGTAAAGGTCCGAACGGTGACCTGTCCGTAATCAAACACGCGGCCCCAAAAGGGGCGCTCAAAATTCACAGATTGTATGGCCGATAGGGGGGCTTCACGGCGGCTGTCG
Source organism: uncultured Anaerolineaceae bacterium (assembly GCA_964514335.1). Lineage (GTDB taxonomy): Bacteria > Chloroflexota > Anaerolineae > Anaerolineales > UBA11579 > SCUK01. The sequence continues at coordinate 1,282 of CAZEQN010000153.1, read as the reverse complement.
CTTTGGAGCAGGACGCGTTCCAGCCACACGACGCGCTGATTGGTGATGATGAAGAAGTCGTTTTGCCAGTCAATGCCTTCCCAAATCAACCAGAGCAGGCCGATGCCGCCCGTAACACCGCTGATGAGAGCGGCAATCAGGCTGAAGCCGGGCACGCGCACGCCAAGCAGGGTAATGGCCGAAAAAATGAGGACGGCGGCCGGCTTCCACATGTCAACGGCGAGTTCCATCCAGTGGCGGCGCGACACGAGATAGATGACTTCGCCCGCCTGGAGCCAGTCAAAGTGGGCTTTGCGGGCCATCATGTGGGCCTCGGCAATGGCCGCCAGGTCTTCTTTCGTATCAGGGAATGTACGGATCAACCACTGTAAATCTTCTTTATGAAGCTTGAGGAGGACTGTGTCTGGTCGAAGGGCGGTGGCGGTCGCGGAGCGCGGGCGTTCGAATAGTGGGGCTTCTTCGCCAAACTTGTCACCGCGTTCAAGTATCGCCAATTCCACCTCTTTGTCGCCCTCTCGCCGCCAGATGCGAATCTGGCCGGACCACACGATGTAAAAGGCGTCGCCAGGCTGGCCTTCTTCAAAGACATGTGAACCCTGCGGACAGGAAGTTTCATGGAAGCGCGCCGCGACCTTGTCCAAATCTTCATCTTTGAATTTCTGGAACAGGGAGCGCTGGCGCAGAAAACGCAAGAATTCCTGCGGGTCGATGGTTTCTACCGGCATAGCGCGATTTTAGCATGGGACGCGGGTGGAGGTTCGCGACGGGGGCTGGCAATCTGGCGGCGGGGGCGTGATACAATCCGCCGAATCAATTTTAAGGAGCGCAGGGATGCCCATTCACTTTGGCACGGACGGCTGGCGGGCCGTCATTTCTGACACATTTACGTTTTCCAATCTGCGGCTGGTAACCCAGGCGATTGCAGACGCGCTCATCGCTGACCGGAGCAATACCGGCGCGTTGCCGGAGAATGAACGGCCGCGGGTGGTGGTGGGTTTTGATACAAGATTTCTCTCTGACCGTTATGCGCAAGAGGTGGCGCGGGTGATGGCTGCCAATGGCTTTGAAGCACACCTGGCGCAGTCCGACTGCCCCACGCCGGCGATTTCGTTTGCAGTGAAGCACCTCAAGGCGGAAGCGGGGGTGATGATTACCGCCTCGCACAATGCGCCGCGCTACAGTGGCGTTAAGTTGAAGTCCGCCAATGGGGCCTCGGCGCCGCGGGAGCAATGCCGCCGGGTGGAAGTGTATTTGAACGACAATGAAATCCGCAGCCGCGGCC
>CAZEQN010000152.1:0-6367 GCA_964514335.1 uncultured Anaerolineaceae bacterium | reverse complement strand
AGGCGGCGGCCACATCCGAGCAGTCAGCGGTGATGCCGCCGATGACCTTAGGCATGTTCTTGGTCGTCCAGTCCTCGCGGCCGGGGTCGACCCGCTCCGGCGAGAAGGCCAGGAAGAAGTCCTCGCCGACCTTCAGGTCGCTGCCTTCGGTGAGCATTTCCAGCAGCAGTTCGCGGGTCGTGCCGGGGTAGGTGGTGCTTTCGAGCACAATCACCATGCCCGGGTGCAGGTACTTCTTCAATTCTTCCGTAGCGGAGACGATGTAGGTCAGGTCGGGGTCGCCGGTCTTGCGCAGCGGGGTCGGCACGCAAATGGAGACGGCGTCGGCTTCGGCCAGGGCGGCAAAATCACGCGTGGGGCGCAGTTTTCCGGCTTTGACCAGCCCGCCTACCAGTTCGCTGGAGACATCGCCAATGTAGGATTGCCCCTGTTCGAGGGCGTCAATTTTGCGTTTGTCCGGGTCAATGCCAATCACGGTATAGCCGGCCTCGCCGAAAACGGCCGCCAGCGGCAGGCCGACATAGCCCTGCCCCAGAATGGCAATCACAGCGGTTTTATCAGCGATTTTTTTCAACAGAGCATCTTTGGTTGTGGTCATGGGGAGTCCTCAAAACAGAGTCAACTGCCGGGGTTTGTCCGGTTCGTCAGGGGGGTGGGGTGGCTCGGTGTGGGCGGCGGCGGTAATCAGGGCGGGCAGTCTGGCAAAATCGGCGGCCAGGGCCGGGCGGCGGTCAGGCTGGTGGAGGGCCGCCGCCGGGTGGAAGAAGGGCACCACCAGCCGCCCGTTAATCGTGTGGGCCTGCCCATGTACGGCGCTGATGCGGGCGTTGGGCAGAAATTTCGCCATCGAGAAGCGCCCCAGAGTCACAATCACCTTCGGGTTGATGGCCGCAATCTGGCGTTCCAGATATTCGTTGCAGGCCGCCAGTTCGTCCGGCTGCGGGTCGCGGTTGGCAGGCGGGCGGCATTTTACCACGTTTGTAATGAACACCTGCGCCCGTTCCAGCCCGATGCTGGCGAGCATTTCATCCAGCAATTTGCCGGCCTGCCCGACAAACGGCAGGCCCTGTTCGTTTTCGTTGTAGCCGGGGCCTTCGCCAATAAACAGGATCTCGGCTTCGGCCGGCCCGACCCCCGGCACGGCCTTTTTGCGCCCGGCGTGCAGGCCGCATTTGGTGCAGGCGGCGCACTCGGCGGCGATTTGCGCCAGGGTTTCGGCCGCGCTCATGCAGCCTCCGGTGGGCACAACTCTGCCAACCGGGCCGCATCCAACCCGGTCAGGTCCATCAACAGCGCATCTTCGCCATTGTCCTGATAATAGCCTTTGCGCCGCCCGACTTCCACGAATCCAAACCGCCGGTAGAGGTGCAGGGCGGCCGTGTTGCCGGCGCGCACTTCCAGCGCTGCGGTAACTGCGCCCTCTGCCGCCAGCGCCTGTAGGGCCGCGCACAGCAGCCGGGCGGCGATGCCGCGCCCGCGCAGTTCCGGCTGGACTGCCAGCGTGGCGATGTGAGCTTCCTCGCCCAGCAGCCAGACCACAATCACGCCGACCAAAACGCCATCCATTTCAGCCACCCATTGGCGCGAGGCTTCGTTTTCATTTAACTCAAACTCAAAACTCCTGCGCGGCCAGGGGTTGGCAAACGAGCGTTCATCCAGGGCGTGGACGGCGTCAATATCTACGGCCGTCATGTGTCGCAAAGTCAGAGCGCCAACCGGAGCGTTCATTCCGGCAGGTCCTGATGGGTGCGCAGGTAAATCGGGGCGAGGGTGGCCGGGTCGTCGCGTTCATTGTTCTGCCAGCGCGCCCAGACCAGCTCGGCGAGGTAGCCCGCCCGGCGGAGGCTGGCAGCGGGTGAGGCCAGGGTAACGTTTTTGCGCTTGCGCGCCAGCAGCTTGCGGGTGTCATCGTCCAGGTCGCCGCACACCCGGGTCGGGCTGCGGATTTCCTTGTTCAATTCTTCGGCGGTCAGCAATTGGGCTTCGCCCTCGGCCTGCCAGCTATCTTCGGCGGCAGCATACCAGCGCACCGCCAGCCGCCCGCGCCCGGCCGAAACCACCGCCGCCAGCCGTTCCCCGGCGTTCAGCGGCTGGCCGGCGGCGAGGATGTCATGGGTCGGGATGCCCAGTAGCGGCAGGCCGCGCGTCAGCGCCAGCCCTTTGGCGAGCGCCAGCCCGATGCGCAGGCCGGTAAATGAGCCGGGGCCGAGCGCCACGCCCAACGCCGAGATGTCGGCCATCGTCAGGCCGGTATTCGCCAGCGCCTGCTCCACTGCCGGGGCCAGCGCCACCGTGTGACGGGCGGCCCCGGCCAGCAGGACCTCATGCCGCACTTCGGCGCCGTCATACAGCGCCAACCCGACCTGCTGGGTGGCGGTATCCAATGCCAGCAGCATCAGGCCACCCCCATCACGGCCGCTTGCAGGCTGTCCAGCAATTGGCGCGGGCGCGCCCCATGCGCCCTGAAGTTCAACTGGCGGTGTTCTTCTTCCACCCACTCCATTTGCAGTTCCAGGGTTTCTTCCGGCAGGGCGGCCTGAATAATCGGCGCCCACTCGGCCACCAGCGGCCCGCCTTCCAGCAGCAGGTCTAAATCCAGGGCTTCGGCTTCGGCCGGGCCGGAGAGGCGGTAGGCATCCAGATGCGCCAGCCGCTGGCCGTCCTCGCGGTCATAGACATTCACCAGCACAAAGGTCGGGCTGGTGACGGCAGCGGTCGAGCCCCAGCCGGCCGCCAGCCCCTGCACGAAGGTTGTTTTGCCCGCCCCGAGATCGCCGGAGAGGCACAGCACATCCCCGCGCTCCAATAACGCGCCGAGGCGCATGCCCACCCGGCGGGTTTGCTCCGGGCTGCGGCTGAAGAATTCAAAGGCGTTCGGGTCCAAAATCGGCATGGCGGCACAATTATACCTTTGGGCGCGCTCACCCCGCCCGCTTAAGGAAACGCTCCACATCGATGACAAAGCGCTCATGCTGCCCGATTCCAATTACCCGTTCGCCGAAGGTGCATTGCACTGCCAGAAAGACCGTCAGCCCCTCGACCCGCTCGATTTCGGCGCGGGCCAGCACGACGACCTCGCGCGGGGCGGCGGCCTTGTGGCGCACATCCACCCGCGTGCCCACGCTGGAGAAACCTTCCGGCAAATGCTCATCCAGCAGTTGCCGGGCGGCGATTTCCATGAACAGAATCATGGACGGTGTGGACAGCACCCCGACTGTGCCGCTGCCCAGATGGGCGGCGGTATGCTCGGCGGCTACGGTAAAGTCCAGTTGCTTAAACAGGCCGGGGGTCAGCCCGGCGGTCTCGTTGGTCATTCGTCCTTCCAGCCAAATTCGTCAAACCAGCGGCCGGCGGCGACGTTCGCCAGCGCCTGCCGCACATACGGGATGGTGTTCTCCGGTAACGCGGCCAGCGGAAACCAGCGCAGGTCGTCGCATTTCTGTGGCTCGGCGTTGTGTGGTTCGCCCGCCCATTCTGTGACGGCCACAAAGAAGTCAATCCGTTCATCGTCCGACTTGCGGTGCATCACCCCCACCACGCTTACCTGCGCTTCGTCCAGTTGCAGCCCGGTTTCTTCGGCCGCCTCGCGGGCCGCTGCCGCCCGCACCGTCTCGCCGCCTTCGAGATGGCCGGCGGGCACGGAGTACTCGCCATCCGCATAGCCGGTGTTGGCGCGCCGCAGTAACAGGACTTCCTCGCCGCGCAGGAAAAACACATGCACCGCCGATTTGAGTAAAAAGCGCGCCATGCTGCGATTGTACCAAGCCCTCGTCCTGTCACCAACGCCCACAAGTGGCTAGACTACAGAGGTGACAGGACGGCGATAACACAGCGCTGTAAGTTCTACGATTCAGGCGGCCACAATGGCCGCCGCGACACCATTGTAACCTGGACCCTTGTGAACACCCCCATTAGTACCCCGGTACATGACCCGGATGGGGGAGTGCATTTCTATGTTAACAACCTTACAATTTTGTAAGGTTCAGTAGTTGAGATGGGAGGCACACAATGGCAAGTGGCAATGCAATTAACCGCACCTGGGTCTGCCTGCTGGTGGATGGCACGCCCGTGATTGACTGGGGCAGCGGACAGGTGCAGGACATCCTCACCGGCGACTTCCGCCCTTTCCGCGAAGGCGAGTTCAGCCATGTTGCCACGGACCGTGACCTGGAGCTGCTGCGGCGGGCCGGGCGCGTCAGCGCTTACACCAGCCGGATGGTGTACCTCATCGCCCTGCCCGAAGCCCGCCGCGCCATTCTGGACTGACCCCGCACCGACCCCGCCGGCTCGTTTGGGCGCTCGGAGGCGAAGCGCTCACCCCCCGGCCACGCGCCCCCGCTTTTGTGAAGGAAGCGGGGGCGTTTCCTATGGCATAATCGGTTCAACGCTGTGCATCACACCCAGGAGGCCGTTATGTCCACCGCCCGCACCATCCGCGCCCCGCGCGGCACCCAACTGACCTGCAAAAACTGGCTCATCGAAGCCGCCTACCGCATGCTGCAAAACAACCTTGACCCCGAGGTCGCCGAGCGCCCGGAAGATTTAGTGGTGTACGGCGGGCGCGGCCAGGCGGCCCGCAACTGGCCGGCCTTTGATGCCATCCTCGACTCGCTGAAGAATCTGGACGAAGATGAAACCCTGCTGGTGCAGTCCGGCAAGCCGGTGGCGATTTTCCGCACCCACCCGGACGCGCCGCGCGTTCTGATTGCCAATTCCAACCTTGTGCCGCACTGGGCCACCCAGCAGCACTTTGACGACCTCGCCGCCCAGGGGCTGATGATGTACGGCCAGATGACCGCCGGCTCGTGGATTTATATCGGTACGCAGGGCATCCTGCAGGGTACCTACGAAACCCTCGGCGCGCTGGCGCGCCAGCGCGGCTGGGGCTCGCTCAAGGGCAAGTGGGTGCTCACCGCCGGCCTGGGCGGCATGGGCGGCGCCCAGCCCCTCGCTGTTACCATGAACGAAGGCATCGCCCTCGTGGTGGAAGTTGATCCGACGCGGGCCAAACGCCGCCACGAAATCGGCTATGTGGATGAAGTCGTGGACACCCTTGAAGAAGCCATGACCCGCATTGAGGAACTCGTCGAGCGGCAGGAGCCGCGTTCCATCGGCCTGATTGGCAACGCCGCCGAAATCTACCCTGAACTGGCGGCCCGCGGCGTCGTCCCGGATGTGGTCACCGACCAGACCCCCGCCCATGACATCCTCGCCTACATCCCGGCCGGTCTGTCCGTGGCCGAGGCCGACGAATTGCGCGCCCGCGACCCGCGCGAATACGAGCGCCGCTCGAATGACAGCATGGCGCGCCACATCCAGGCCATGCTGGCTTTCCAGCAGGCTGGCTCCGAAACCTTTGACTACGGCAACAATCTGCGCCAGCGCGCTTATGAGTGGGGCGTGGAAAACGCTTTTGACTTTCCCGGCTTCGTCCCGGCCTACATCCGCCCGCTGTTCTGCGAGGGCAAAGGCCCCTTCCGCTGGGTGGCGCTCTCCGGCGACCCGGAAGACATCTACAAAACCGATGCCGCCATCCGCGAGCTCTTCCCCGAAGATGGCCACCTGCAACGCTGGCTGACGATGGCGCGCGAGCGCGTGCCCTTTCAGGGTCTGCCGGCGCGCATCTGCTGGCTGGGCTACGGCGAGCGCGCCCGCGCCGGCCTGCGCTTTAATGAGATGGTTGCCAGCGGCGAGCTAAGCGCCCCAATTGTGATTGGCCGCGACCACCTCGACAGCGGCTCGGTGGCCTCGCCCAACCGCGAGACCGAAGCCATGAAAGACGGCACGGATGCCGTCAGCGACTGGCCGATCCTCAACCTGCTGGTGAATGCCGTCGGCGGCGCCACCTGGGTATCGTTCCATCACGGCGGCGGGGTCGGCATTGGTTACAGCCAGCACGCCGGGCAGGTCATCGTGGCGGATGGCACGCCCGAAGCCGCGGCCCGCATCCAGCGCGTCCTGACGATGGACCCCGGCATGGGGGTAGTGCGCCATGTGGATGCCGGTTACGACGAGGCCATCGCCGCCGCCAAACGCCACGGCATCCAAGTCCCGATGATGGGGAAATAGGAGTTCACAACATCGAAGTGGCAGAAGAATAATACTAGTATAGAATAGATTGAACTTTAGTCGGCTGATAAAAGAGGGAGGGTGCTATGAAGGTAAATCTTGAGGGGCGTATAAAGAATACCAATCTACCGAAAACTCAGGGTTTGCTTCCCCTATTTGAAGCTATAGTCAATTCTATTGACGCAATTGAAGAAACTGATATTGTTCCTTCAAACGATGGATTCATTAAAATTAAGATTTTGCGGCACAACGTTATGAGCCTTGAGTCGGATTCGAACAATGGCGAAACCTTGTATAA
>CAZEQN010000151.1:0-6383 GCA_964514335.1 uncultured Anaerolineaceae bacterium | reverse complement strand
GTAGAGCAGAATCACCTCGCCTTGCAGCCCATTTCCAGCGCGCGTCGGGCGCGGCAGGGGTTGGCGCACCGGGTCGGTGATGGGTGTGCCGAGGTCTGCCAGCGGCACGCCGCGCGCCAGGTGGGCGGCGGTGGGGGCGAAGATGTCGCGCCCGTGAAAGACTACGCTGACTTTCGGCAGCCAGTAGTTGGGCTTATCCAGGTGGATGATTGTGAGCGGCCAGCCGTTTTCTTCGGCCTGTTCGTAGAAGGGGGTAAACAGGCCGTTATCCGGCCCAACGAAATACTGGTCTCCGGCCTGGACAGCAATGGGACGGCGCACAGTGCCCACGCCCGGGTCAACGACGACGACATGCACGCTGCCGGGCGGGAAGAAATGCGTCTGGCGGGTAAGGTACCAGGCGGCCATGCGGATGTTCTGGGGCTGGATGGTGTGGCTAAGGTCGGCGACCTGCGCCTGGGGCGCAATGCCCCAGATGACGCCGCGCAGCACGCCGCCGCCGCCGCCAAAATCAGTTGTCAGAGAAATCACGCCGGATGGTTTCATTCACCCACCTCCACAACAAAGGTGTCGCCCAATTGCAGGCCGAGGCGGGCGGCGGCGTTGCCATTGACCTCGGAGACGATGACATAATCAATGCTGCTGTACAGGCTCACCAATGCGCCGGGGTCGCGTTCCCCAAAGGCGTTGACCCAATCCGGCACGGAATGGCTGCCAACGGTGGCGCCGGTCACCCGCCGCCCGGCGATGTGGTCGCGGTGGATGTTGCTGGAGACATTGCCGAAATGGTCAATGTGCACCACCTCGCCCTGCCAGCGGTTGCCGGCCTGGGTCGGGCGCGGCAGGTGGATGCGCTGGGCGTCTGCTATCGGTGTGCCGACCTGCTCCAGTGGCACGCCCGCCGCCAGGTGGGCAGCCACCGGCGAGAAGATGTCGCGCCCGTGAAAGATGTAGGAGATCTGCTTCAGCCAGTAGTCCGGCTGGTTAAGGTGATAGACCGCCAGCGGCCAGCCCTCGGCCTCGGCTTTTTCGTAAATGGGGGTCAGGACGCCGTTATCCGGCCCTACGAACATTTGCGCGCCCACACGGGCCGCAATCGGGCGGCGGGCGGTACCCACGCCGGGGTCCACCACAATCACATGCACGCTTTCAGGTGGGAAATAAAAAGCCTGGCGCGCCAATACAAAAGCCCCTTCCATGATGTTCTGGGGCGCAATATCATGACTGATATCTACCAGATGGGCGTGCGGGCAGATGCCGTAAATCACGCCTTTCATCACGCCCACAAAACCATCCCGCAGGCCAAAGTCAGTAGTGAGGGTAATCACCGGGTTGGTGGGGTTCATGGCTCTCCTCTATTGGGGCAGTTGCGTGTGCCAAACTATAGCACAGGCGGCGGTTTCTGATGGTTCTCTTACATTTTACTGGTATCATTTCGCCGTCAGGGGTCTGTACCCCCTCCTGCGGCGAAGCAGGTATCTTTCGTCTTTTGCGATGTAGCGGGTACCCCGCTGTGTGCAGAAATTCTACAACTCAACGCCATTGGGAGTTCTGGATGGTGTCACCGCGAACTGACAAATTGAGCCGCTGGCTCGTTCTCATCCCGCTGGGGGTGACCGTCTGGCTGGCAGGGTTGCTGCCCGCCATTGGAACCAGCGCGCCAGCCACCTGGCGCTGGGAGTGGGTGCCGCTGCTTGGCATACGGCTGGACTTTATGGCCGATGGGCTGGGCTGGCTGTTTGCGCTGCTCATCAGCGGCATTGGCGCGCTGGTGGTGGTGTACGCCAATGGCTACCTGGCGGGGCATCCGCAATTGCGCTCTTTTCTGGTGACGATTCTGCTGTTCATGTTCGCCATGCTGGGGGTGGTGCTGGCGGATAACCTGCTATTGCTGTTCATCTTCTGGGAATTGACCAGCGTTACCTCCTATTTGTTGATTGGCTTCAAACACGAATACGAAGCCTCGCGTAAGGCGGCCTTACAGGCGTTGCTGGTCACCGGGCTGGGTGGCGTGGCCATGCTGGCCGGGCTGACGTTGCTGGGGCTGGCGGGCGGCAGTTTCCAGATTTCGGCGTTGGTGGGGCAGGCAGCCAGCATTCAGGCTTCGCCGCTGTACCCGGCCATACTGGTGCTGGTGTTGCTGGGGGCCTTCACCAAGTCGGCCCAGTTCCCATTTCATTTCTGGTTGCCGGGGGCGATGGAAGCCCCGGCCCCGGTGAGCGCGTACCTGCACTCGGCCACAATGGTCAAGGCTGGCATCTACCTGCTGGCGCGCTTCACACCGATTCTGGGCGGCCACCCGGCCTGGCAGGCCGCCCTGCTGGCGGTGGGTGGTGCAACCCTGTTGCTGGGGGCATTTCTGGCGGTTCAAAAACTGGACCTGAAGCGCATTCTGGCCTATTCCACCATCAGCATTCTGGGGGCGCTGGTGTTCCTGTTGGGGGTGGGCACACCCCTGGCGGTGAAAGGCGCGCTGACCTTGCTGCTGGCGCATTCGCTGTATAAAGGCACGCTGTTTATGGTGGCCGGAATTGTGGAACACAGCACCGGTGAACGTGAAATCGATAAATTGAGCGGTCTGCGGCAGCAGATGCCGCTGGTAGCGCTGGCCGCCGGAGCAGCCGCGCTCTCAATGGCGGGAATTCCGCCGTTGCTGGGGTTCATCAGCAAAGAGGTGTTTTATGAGGCCACCCGCCACAGCCCAGGCTGGGCCAATACACTGACGACCGTGGCGGTAGCGGCCAACATCCTGCTGGTGGCGGTGGCGGCAGTAGTGGCCCTGGCCCCGTTTTTTGGGGCGCGGCGGGAGTATAACGATTTTCATGCGCCGGGCTGGCAACTGACGCTGGGGCCGTTGACGCTGGCAGGGATGGGGCTGGCGCTGGGGCTGCTGCCCGGCTGGTTGGGCGCGGCGGTGATGTCGCCAGCGGTCAGCGCCACCCTGGGCAGCCCCTACACCGCCAAATTGGCGTTGTGGCATGGCCTGACGCCCGAACTGGCCTTAAGTGGCCTGACGCTGGCGGGCGGCGCCCTCCTGTACTGGGGGCTGCCGCGCCTGCGCCCGCTGCTCAACCGATTGGATGCAGGCGCGCAGGCAGGGCCGCAGCGGCTGTATGAAGCCGGGCTGGCGGGTTTGCTGCGGCTGGCGGCCGGGCAAACCCGGGTTGTGCAAAGCGGCTATCTGGAAAGGTACATCAGCATCATTTTGCTGACCACCGCCGGGCTGGTGGGCTACGGCCTGTGGCAGAATGGTCTGTCTATTGCGCCGCTGCAACTGGGCGGGTTTGAGGCAATTGAGGAAGTATTGTTGCTGACCATCATCGCCGTGGCCGGGGTGGCAGCCGTGCTTACCCGCTCACGGCTGATGGCAGTGGCGGCGCTGGGGGCGGTGGGTTTCTCGGTGGCGCTGTTGTATGCGCTGTTCAGCGCGCCGGACCTGGCGATGACCCAGTTTGCCATTGAAACGCTGGTCGTGATTCTATTTGTGCTGGTGCTGTACCGTCTGCCGGGCTTTGCTTCGCTAAGCAGCGCCCGGGCGCGCCTGCGCGACTGGCTGGTGGCGGGCACCGCCGGGTTGGCAATTACAGGCGTGCTGCTGGCGATACTGGCAATTCCGCTGGCGTCGCGGCTGGCGCCCTGGATGGCCGAGAACAGCGTGCCGCAGGCTGGCGGGCGTAATGTAGTGAACGTGATTCTGGTAGATTTTCGCGGCATTGATACCCTGGGGGAGATTGTCGTGCTGGCGGTGGCCGCAATTGGCATTTTTGCGCTCCTGCAAATGCGCGCCCCGCGCAAGCCGGAGATTATCGAAGAACCGCTGGATGATGGGGAGGCAACCGACCGATGAGAACCCGTTCTCTGATACTGACAACGGCGGCGCGCGGCCTGCTGCCTCTGATGATTGTGTTCTCCATCTTTCTGTTGTTTCGCGGCCACAACGAGCCGGGCGGCGGCTTTGTAGGCGGGCTGGTGGCTTCGGCGGCATTTGCGCTGTATGGCTTCGCCAATGGGGTCCATCAGGCCCGGGGCCGGTTGGTGACACAGCCCAATGTGCTGATTAGCGTTGGCCTGCTGCTGGCGGCGGGCAGCGGCCTGCCCTCGCTGCTGCTGGGGCGGCCGTTCATGACGGGCCTGTGGAGTACGGCCCAATTGCCGGTCGTGGGCAAAATCGGCACGCCGCTGTTTTTTGATATCGGCGTGTATCTGCTGGTGCTGGGCGTAACAACGATGATTATGTTCTCCCTGGCGGAAGAGGCGGGCACATGACGGTCTTACTGGCAGTGGTGATTGGCCTGTTGTACACGCTCGGCTTTTATATGTTGTTGCGCCGCAGCATCGTGAAATTGATTATTGGCCTGGGCCTGCTGGGGCACGCCGTCAATCTGCTGGTGTTTCTGGCCGGGCGGCTCACAGCCGGCGCGCCGCCGGTGGTAGCGCTGGGTGAAAGCGGGCTGGCCGCCCCGTATGCTGACCCGGTGCCGCAAGCGTTGATTTTGACGGCGATTGTGATTGGTTTTGGCGTGCAGGCCTTTGCAGTGGTGCTCATCAAGCGCACCTATGAAGTGCTGGGTACGGATGACCTGAACCAGATGGTCTCCACCGACCGCGAACCCCCGCCAGACGAGGATGATGAATAACTGATGGCGAACCTGCTTTTCCTTCCAATACTTTTCCCGTTGCTGGCGGCAATTGCCAGTGTGTTGCTCTGGCAGCGCACCCGGGCACAGCGCGCCGTCAGCGTGGCGGGGGCGGCCGGGCTGCTCATCAGCGCGTTGGCGATTACAGACCGTGTCCTGCTGTATGGGCCGCTCGCCGTACAGTCTGGCAACTGGCCCGCGCCGTTTGGTATTTCACTGGTGGTGGATACCTTTAGCGGCGTAATGCTGTGCATGACCGGCCTGATGGGCCTGCTGGTGGCAGTTTACCGGTTGGGAGAAGAGCACCACAGCCGCGAGGTGTTTGGTTACCATCCGTTGTATAGCTTTCTATTGATGGGCGTGGCCGGGGCCTTCAGTACCGGGGACCTCTTCAACCTGTTTGTGTGGTTTGAAGTGATGTTGATTTCCTCGTTTGTGCTGCTGGCGCTGGGGGGCAAACGGCCACAAATTGAGGGGGCGTTTAAGTATGTTGCGATTAACCTGGTGTCATCCGCCCTGTTTCTGACCGGCCTGGGCCTGACGTACGGACTGGCAGGCACATTGAACATGGCAGACCTGGCGGTTACGTTGCCAACGCTTAACCAGCCGTGGCTGGTAACCACTCTGGGGCTGCTGTTCCTCGTAGCGTTTGGCATAAAAGCGGCCCTGTTCCCATTGTTTTTCTGGCTACCGGCCTCATACCACACGCCGCCGGTATCGATAACGGTCATTTTTTCAGCGCTGTTGAGCAAAGTGGGCGTGTATGCTCTGGTACGGGTGTTCACCCTCATTTTCACCAGCCAGCCGGAAGTGACCCAGACGATTTTGACCTGGGTAGCCGGGCTGACCATGGTCACCGGGGTACTGGGGGCGGTGGCGCAATACGAAATGCGCCGGTTGCTTTCGTTTCATGTCATCAGCCAGATTGGGTACATGATTGTCGGCCTGGCGCTGTTTACGCCGCTTTCGCTGGCGGCAACCCTGTTTTTCCTGGTGCAGCACATCTGCACCAAGTCGGCCTTGTTTATGGTTTCTGGCCTGGTGCGTAAGCAAACCGGCAGTTTTGACCTGCGTGAGATTGGCGGGTTGTACCAGGGCGCGCCCTTGCTGGCGGGGTTGTTCTTGCTGGCGGCGCTTTCGCTGGCTGGCATCCCGCCGCTTTCCGGGTTCTGGGCCAAGTATGGGCTGGTGCGGGCCGGTCTGGAGGCGGGCGAATATGGCATTGTGATTGTAGCGCTGGCGGTCGGGATGCTGACGCTGTACTCCATGACAAAGATTTGGGCCGAAGCCTTCTGGAAAAAGCACCCTAAAGGCAAAACAACCACCCGGCTAACGCCCGCGGCCGCCCGCAGCCTGCTGGGGCCGCTGGTCATACTGGTGGGGCTGGTGCTGACGCTGGGGCTGGCCGCTGGGCCGTTGTATGAAGTGGCCAACCGGGCGGCGCTGGAATTACTCAACCCGCAGTTATATATTCAAACTGTGCTTGGAGGCGGCTGACGATGCTTCTACCAAATGTTTTGCTGGCGCTGGTGTGGCTGGCGCTCTCCGGTGTGCTGACCTGGCAGAATTTTCTGCTGGGGTTTGTGTTGGGCTATATCATCCTGTGGCTGAACCAGCGCACCCAGGGGCGGCGCAGTTATGTGCAGAAGACCATCACAATTCTGCGTTTCGCCGTGTTTTATTTAGGGGAGCTCGTGCTGGCGAACCTGCGGGCGGCGGTTACGGTACTCCGGCCATTAAACCGTC